>CANPZJ010000028.1 GCA_947588795.1 uncultured Bacilli bacterium | reverse complement strand
TAGATATAATAAAAGAAGCCAAAAAAGAATTAATAATAATAGATAATTATGCAGATAAAAGTATGTTAGATATGATAAGAAATATAAATGTAAATACAACTATAATATGTAAAGAGAATTGTTTATTAAAAGAAATAGATATAGAGAAATATAATAAGCAATATAGTAATTTAAAAGTAATTTATAATAATACTTTTCACGATAGATATATTATAATAGATAAAAAAATAATATACCATTGTGGTACATCATTAAACCATATAGGTAGTAAAACATTTTCTATAAACAAACTAGAAGATAAAGAAGTAATTGATGCTTTGCTTAATAAAATAAAAACTTGTTAATAAAACTACTTTCATTTATAATATTATTGAAAGGTGATTCTCAATGGAAAATACAACACTTTTACCTGCTGATAGATATGTTGTAGTTAATAAAAGTATCTTATCAAATACTGATCGAGAAATAATTATTAACTTATATGAGCCATTAATTGGTGCTCTAGCAGCATCACTCTATTTTACATTGTGGAATGATTTAGGAGTATCTAATATGATGAGTAGAGATTTAATTCATCATCATTTAATGGTAGTCTTAAAATGTGGTATAGGAAATATTAAGCTTGCAAGAGAATCCTTAGAGGCCTTTGGTTTACTTAAAACTTATGTTAAAAATGGGGAAATAAATGATTATATCTATGAATTATATTCTCCTCTTACTCCCCAAGAATTTTTTAATCATCCTATTTTAAATGTTGTTTTATATAACAATATTGGCGAAAGAGAATATGAAAGTTTAAAGAAAAGATATAATATTCCAAAAATTGATTTAAAAGATTATGAAGATATAACTAAGAAATTAGATGATGTTTATGATACATCGAAATTTACTTTAGCCGAAAATATAGTTGATCGTAAAAATAGTACAATGATGGTATCATCACGTATTAATTTTGATGAAATTATTGCAAGTATTCCGAAAAATATTATTAGTGAAAAAGCATTCAATAAAAAAACTAAAGAATTAATTAATAATTTAGCATTTATTTATAATATTGATACACTCAAAATGATTGAACTTATTCGTAGTGTTTTAAATGAATATGGCAATATCGATAAAAATGGTTTAAGAATAGTTGCAAGAAAAGATTATCAATTTAAAAAAGGAGCATTACCTACTTTAGTTTATCGTACGCAACCAGAATATTTAAAAAATCCTTTGGGAGATAATTCGAAAAAAGGTAGAATTATAGCAGTATTTGAAAATACTTCTCCTTATGATTTTTTAAGACATAAGTATCATAATGTTAAACCAACAGCGAGAGACTTAAAATTACTTGAATATTTAATTATTGATTTAGAACTTCCCCCAGCAGTTGTTAATGTTTTAATAGATTATGTTTTAAGAAAAAATAATAACCGTTTTACGAGTGCTTATGTGGAAACTATCGCGGCCCAATGGAAAAGAGCTAATTTAAAAACAGCAGCTGATGCCATGGAATTTGCGGAAAAAGAACATCGTAAGTTGCAAAAGAAAGAACCAACACCAAAGAATGTTAAAGTAGAAACCCCAATTTGGTTTGAACAAAATATTAAAGATGAAAATTTATCAGATGAAGAAGAAGCGGAACTAAAAGATTTATTAAAGGAGTTTAAGTAAAATGGAGATAAAAGTAAATAATAATGTTAAGAAAAAACAAGATTTAGAATTTAAAAATGCTTTAAAAAATGATGCTTATAAAACTTTAGTTAAAAAAATAAAAATGAGTGAAGAAGATGCTAAGAAAAACACTTTAAAATTATTAGATTCTCTAGAAGAATTAGAACATTGTAAAACTTGTGATAGTTTGTATGAGTGTAAAAATAAAGTAAAAGGTTATGTTTATTTTCCGGAAAATAAAGAAGGTAATTGGCGTTTCTCTTATGTTCCTTGTAAATATCAAAAAAATGCGATGAAATCTTTAAAAAATAAAAAAACTAATCAAAGTATTTTAGATAGTGCAAGATTAAAAGATATTAAAATAACTAAAAATAGAGCCGAAATTATTAAATGGATTAAAAGTTATTATGATAAATTTGATCCTTTTAAAACCACTAAAGGATTATATTTACATGGTAATTTTGGCACAGGTAAAACATACTTACTTGCAGCTCTTTTAAATGAACTTAAAAATAAATTTGGTGTTAGTATCGAAATAGTATATGTCCCAGAGTTACTTAGAAAATTAAAAGAAGATTTAAATTTAGTAGGAGATAAATTATTTGCCTTAGAAAAAGTGGATATTTTGCTTTTAGATGATATAGGAGCAGAAAAAGTAACGGAATGGGGTAGAGATGAAATAATTGGTACCATTTTACAAACCAGAATGAATAGTGGGATGCCAACATTTTTTACATCTAACTTAAATATAGGAGAACTTGAAAAGAATTTTAGTTTGACAAAAGATAAAGAAGATCAAGTAAAAGCAAAGAGAATAATTGAACGAATTAAATACTTAACAGATGATATAGAATTACTTGGAAATAACTATCGCGAAGAAAAAATTAATGAAAAAAATTAATTTTTTTTTGGAAAAAAAAGGAAATCAAAGAAAAAAAGCTAATATTATAAGTAGGAGGTGTAAAAATATGTTGTAATAAAAATTTTAACTTTTTAAACAAAAGTTCGTTTTAATGTTGACATTAAAAAATCAAAGTAGTAAAATTAATTTATCAGATAGTAAAGGAGAAAACAATGAAAGCAAAAGAAAACAAAGATACTGATAAGGCATTGGAACAAGTTTTAAAAGATATTGAGAAACAATTTGGGGAAAATGCTATTATGAAATTAGGGGCACAAGATCATATGAAAATAGATGTGACTAGCACAGGTTCTATTTCATTGGATATTGCACTAGGTGTTGGTGGTTATCCAAAGGGAAGAATCGTTGAGATATATGGACCAGAATCATCTGGAAAAACGACTATTGCATTACACGCAATAGCAGAGGTACAAAAGAAAGGCGGAAGAGCAGCCTTTATTGATGCCGAAAATGCTCTAGATCCTGTTTATGCTCACAAATTAGGAGTTAATATTGATGAACTTTTAATTAGTCAACCAGATTCAGGAGAACAAGCCCTAGAAATTTGTGATGCCCTTGTCAAAAGTGAAGCAATTGACATTGTTGTAATTGATTCAGTTGCAGCTTTAGTACCACAAGCGGAAATTGATGGGGAAATGGGTGATAGTCATGTTGGTCTTCAAGCAAGACTTATGTCACAAGCATTAAGAAAATTATCAGGGACACTAAATAAAACAAATACAACAGCAATATTTATTAACCAATTAAGAGAAAAAGTTGGAGTTATGTTTGGAAATCCTGAAACAACACCAGGTGGAAGAGCTTTAAAATTTTATTCAACAGTCAGACTTGATATTAGACGTGGAGAACAAATTAAACAAGGTGACCAAGTTCTTGGTAATAGAACTAATATTAAAGTAGTTAAAAATAAAGTAGCCCCTCCATTTAAAACTGCTAGTGTTGATATCATGTATGGTGAAGGAATATCTCATGAAGGTGAACTTGTAGATATAGGAAGTGAACTTGGGGTATTAGAAAAAAGTGGTGCTTGGTATGCTTATAATGGTGAAAAGATTGGCCAAGGAAAAGAAAATGCAAAAGCATTCTTAAAAGAAAATCCTGATATTGCTGAAGAAGTTTTAAATAAAATTTATGAGCATTATGGCTTTGCCAGTGAAGAAGACAAATCTAAAGAAGATTAGTCTTCTTTTTTAAATGTTTAATGTGCTATAATGGTAATATAAATACTTACAAAGGGGGATTTTATGAAACGTATACTTATGAATAAAAATAAAGAAGTTTTAGTTGCAGAATATAATGAAATTTCAAAATTCTTTGATTATATATATGAAGTTAATGATATTAATTATGCGCCATATATTTTAAAAAGTTTTTATATCGAAAATGATATTAATGATACTCCTTTTAGAACTAACTTAAGTGAATGGTTTAAAGGAAGGGGGATTCCATCTTGGCGTGATAAATTAGATTTATTATTACATAGATTAAATATAACGGCTCCTTATGAACTTTTAGATAAAGCTTTTGGCTTATCTTTATCAGACCAATATTGGTTAAAACCAGATGGTAGTAATATTTCTTATGATGATATTAATTTCTTTGATAATGATTTTGATTATGCAGAGTTTATGGAAGCATCATTATCAACCAATAGTAAAACTATTACAAAAGAAACATCTTTAAAGACTCCTAATAATACAACAGATGGTATGCTAAAAAAAGCCTGGATTATAGATAATGGAACAAGATATTTATTAAAGGGTGGTTATAAAAATGAAATTTTACAACCATTTAATGAAGTACTTGCTAGTGAAATATGTAAAAGACTTGGATTTAATCATGTAGAGTATACTATCGATACATATAAAGATATTGTAGTATCTAAATGCCCTTGTTTTATAACTAAAGATACTGAACTTGTAACTTGTTATCAAATTAGAAATGATATGAAAAGGTATGATAATATTGAAGATTATGAAGAATATATTAAAAAGTTAGAAGAACATAATATAGAAAATGCCAGAGAAAAAGTAGAGAATATGTTTATTTTAGACTATTTAATTATGAATGAAGATAGACATTTAAATAATTTTGGTATTATTAGAGATGTTAATACTTTAGAATGGTTAGATGTTGCCCCAATATTTGATAATGGTCAAAGTTTAAATATAGAATATTATGATGAAGAAGAATTACATATTTCTGGAAATGGCAGATTATTTTATGAAGTAAAACCTTTTGATGAAATAATAAAAATTGTTAAAAATTTAAAAAGAATAGATATAAGTAAATTAGATGGTATAGTAGAATGGTTTGATAATTTATTACATGAGTATCAATATTTAACTAAAATGAGTGATAAAAGAATAGAAAGATTATGTATTTTATTGAATAGGCAAATTAATAAATTAAAAGATTTGATTTTAAATAGTTATTAGATATATCTAATTACACCCAATAAAATGTTTGTTTTTTTCATCAAAAGTGTTATAAGTATATTGAAGGAGAAATCCTGTATAATAATTTATATTATTTAATAGGTATTTAGAGGATAGAAAAACATCGTCTATCGCGGATTTTTAAAATCTTAAGTGTAGGTTACTATCAATAGTTTCTGATGAGATGCTGGAAGTGATGTCCAGTCAATACCTATTGGTCTACTAGCAATAGTAGGCCTTATTTTTTTAGAAGTGATTTTTGGATTATATGATAATAAAAAATTTCAAAATTATTTAGAAACAATAAATTTGATTATACTTGCTAAAATTACTAATTCCTATTATAATTAAATTATAGAGATTATTAAAATTATATTAAGTTATTATTTTATATATTTTCTGTAAAAAAATAGAGATGGAGTGAGAGAATGGATAATGTAGCCGTTATCATCTTATTTCTGTTTCTTGGAATTATAGTTGGAGCCTTAATCGTTTTTGGAATTTATCATTTCAAAGGTGCTAGTGCTCAAAGTAAAGCTAATAAACTAATTGAAAATGCAAAAAAGGAAGCAGAGAAACATAAAAGAGATGCTCTTTTAGAGTTAAAAGAAGAATCTTATAAATTAAAACAACAAGCTAATGAAGAAATAAAAGAGAAAAAACAAGAAATTAAAGACAGCGAAGATCGTCTTATGGCAAGAGAAAATAATCTTGATAAAAGAGAAGAAATGTTGCAAAAAAGAGATGCATCTTTGGAAGAAAAAGAAAATAATTTATTAGCAAAAGGACAAAGTTTACAAGAAAAAGAAGATAAGATGGACAAACTTCTTAAAGAAGAAGTACAAGAATTAGAAAAAATATCAGGACTTAGTAAAGAAAAAGCACATGATTTAATTATGGCTAAAGTTGAGTCAAATATGGCTTTAGAAGTTGCTGAGTATATTAAAGAAGAAGAGGAAAAAGCAAAAATTACCGCTAATGACAAAGCAAAACAATTAATTGTATCTAGTATGGAAAGATATGCTGATGATGTTGTTGGGGTGCAAACTGTTTCAACAATTGATTTACCTAATGATGAGATGAAAGGTAGACTAATTGGTCGTGAAGGTAGAAACATTAGAACTATCGAATCTGTTACTGGTGTTGATTTAATAATTGATGATACACCTGAGGCCATAGTTATATCTTCATTTGATCCATTAAGAAGAGAAATTGCCAAAATTACAATTGAAACTTTAATTAAAGATGGAAGAATTCATCCAAGTAGAATTGAAGAGGTATATGATAAGACTTGTAAAGATGTAGCAAGTAGAATTACCGAAATTGGTAATAACGCTATTACTGATTTGGGTATTGCGAAAATGGATGCCGAACTTATTAATTTAGTTGGTAAACTTAATTTCCGTACTAGTTATGGTCAAAATGCCCTAAAGCATTCAATTGAAGTAGCAAACCTATGTGGTTTAATGGCATCCGAACTTGGTGAAAATGTAACTCTTGCGAAAAGAGCCGGATTACTACATGATATCGGAAAAGCGATTGATTTTGAAATTGAAGGAAGCCATGTTGAAGTTGGTGAACAAATTGCCAAAAAATATCATGAGAGTGATACAGTAATTGATGCTATTGTATCTCATCATGGCGATAAGGACCCTAAATCAGTAATTGCCGTATTAGTAAGTGTTGCTGATACCTTATCTGCCGCTCGTCCAGGAGCAAGAAATGATTCACTAGAAAATTATATTAAGAGACTTGAACAACTTGAGGAAATTGGTAACTCATTTGAAGGTGTTGAAAAAGCTTATGCAATGCAAGCCGGAAGAGAAATTAGAGTTATGGTTAAACCAAATGAAGTTGATGATGTTAATAGTTATAAAATAGCAAGAGAAATGAAAGAAAAAATTGAATCAGAAATGCAATATCCTGGTACTATTAAAATAACTGTTATAAGAGAAACTAGAGCGCAAGAAGAAGCAAAATAATTAATAAATAAAAAAGATAGAACCAAATATTTAAGTGTTCTATCTTTTTTAGTCAATATAATATGTTTGATTTTTACTTGTTGGTTTATCAGGATTAGTCATTTTGATAAGTCCATTTTGTAAAGCTGGTTCTAAATAATTTTGCCTAAATGATAATCTTGATTTTAATCCTAATTCCTTCATAAGTTCACTAGTTGACATTGCTGGCTTATCTTTCATAATATCTAATAATTTATTTACATAAATGCTAATATGATTTGTTTCATTTTTAGTACTTTCAATTAAATGATTTAAAACTTCATCTATCATTTTTAACATAAATTCTACAAATTCAGTTGAATTTCCATTTTTATTGCAATTATTAATGGCATCATAATATTCATTTTGATATTCTTTAATTTGTGATTCAATCGGAACATAGGCAAAAATATCTTCCCATTTAGAAAGTAGAATATTTTGCCATAATCTTACTGTACGGCCATTTCCATCTGAAAAAGGGTGAATAAAAACAAATTCATAATGAAATATAGAAGATAAAATTAAAGGATGGATTTTATTTTTGTTTTCTTTTAACCAGTTAAATAATTCTGTCATTAAAGTATTTATCATTTCCGGTTTAGGACAAACATGTATACAGACATCACCATTAAATACGCCTTCATTACCTTTTCTAAATTCTCCAGCATCATCTACAGTTAAAAATGTCATTACACCATGAATCTTTTTTAAATCTTTAATAGAATATGGATTTATTTCTGACATCATTTCGTATGCTTTATAGGCATTTTTAACTTCTTGAATTTCTTTTTGATCACCTATAACAACTTTACCATCTATAATATCTTTAACTTCTTTAAAAGATAGGGAATTATCTTCAATGGCTAAAGAAGAATGAATCGAATGTATTCGATTATTTCTTCTTAAAATTGGCATCTTATTTAAATCTTTATAATTTTCTAGTTTTCCTATTTTTTTCATAATAGAAGAAACTAAATCTAACATAGTATTTGTTATTTCAAATGGTGGTACATAATTATTCATTAAAATCACCTTAATTCTAATATAAATATTATACTATATTAGTAATTATCAGTCAATCATCTTGTATGTTATTCTATATGTTATCTTGTATGTTAATAATCTTCTTTTTTATTAACTTCCATAATAACAGGCAATATAATTGGTCTTCTTCCGGTAAGTTCATTTATATATGGTAATAATTCTAAAATAATTTGATTTTTTAAATCAGTATAATTATATAAAGATGTTTTTAAGAAATTATTAACAATTTCACTTATTTTTCGTTCTATTTTATTTATTAATTCTTGATTTTCATTAACTAAAATAAATCCTCTAGCAGTAACATTAGGTTTAATTAATAGTTTTCTTGTTAAAGTATTAATATTTAAAATAGTTATTAAGATACCATCTTGGCTCATTAATTTACGATCTTTAATAACAACACTACCAACATCACCAACTCTTGATCCATCAACATAAACATCTCCGGCTTGAATAGTACCACCTCTATAAACTTTACCATCTTTAAGTAATATTTCATCACCATTACTACAGATAAAAGTGTTTTCTTCCGGAATATCACAAAGTTTAGCAATATTAGCATGTTGTTGTAGCATTCTAAATTCACCATGCATTGGCATAAAATATTTAGGTTTAATTATTCGAAGCATCCATTTTAACTCTTCTAATTTAGCATGTCCAGATGTATGAATATCACTAAATTCTGAATTAGTAAATACTTTAACACCTTTTAAATATATTTTATTAATTATTCTATTTATTGATTCCGCATTACCAGGAATAGGGCTAGATGAGAATATAACTAAATCATCTGGTAAAAGTGATATTTGTTTATGGGTACCATTAGCAATACGAGATAGAGCTGCTAAAGGTTCTCCTTGACTTCCTGTACATAAAATACATAATTCACTTCTTTTTAGCGATTTAGCATTATTACTATCAACAAAGATAGATTTATCAGTAATAAGGCCATTATTTAAAGCAAGATCAATTGATGCTTCCATACTTCTACCAAAAACAATTATTTTTCTATTGTATTTTTTACAAGTTTCAACAATATGTTTTACTCTAAATATATTAGATGCAAATGTCGCAATAATAACTCTACCTACGTGTCTACCTATAATATCATTTAAAGTTTCATCAACAACCGATTCACTATTAGAAAAACCAGTCGATAGAGCATTAGTAGAATCACTTAGTAAAAGAGTAACACCTTTTTGACCAAGCTCGGCCATTTTATGAATATCAGCCATTGGCCCAATTGGGGTTAAGTCAAATTTAAAGTCTCCAGTTTCAAATATTACCCCATTGGGAGTATGTACTACAATGGCAAAAGAATCAGGAATAGAGTGAGTAGTATTAACAAATTCTAATTCAAAATTCTTAAAATTTACTTTTAAATCTTTAGTAATAACTTCAATATTTTTATAATTTATTTCTCTTTCTTCTAATTTCTTTTCAATTAAATCTTTGGCAATTTTCGGAGCATAAATAACAGGTATATGTACTTGATTTAATAAAAAGGGAATACCACCAATATGATCTTCATGACCATGCGTAATAAATAAGGCTTTAATCTTTTTTTCATTTTGTTTTAAATAAGTAATATCTTGAATAACATAATCAACACCAAGAAGCCCTACTTCCGGAAACATAACACCAGCATCAATAATAATAATTTCATCTTCGTGCGTGATAACATACATATTTTTACCAACTTCACCAAGACCACCTAAAGCAACAATACTTGTTGCACTTTTTTCTTTCATAAATAATCACATTCCTTTAAATAAAAAGTTTTTTAACTATTAGTAATTATACAATAAATTAATACATTTGTCTAGCACTTAAATGATTTAAAAATGTGAGTTCTTACTTGGACAAGTAAAAGCAATTATTATAAAAGCAGTTGCATTTACTTGTCCAAAATAAATTGCATTAAGTTG
>CANPZJ010000027.1 GCA_947588795.1 uncultured Bacilli bacterium | reverse complement strand
TTGAAGAAAGAATGCTAACATTAACCAAAGATGGAGTAGTAATAAATCATTTAAGTTATGAAGAAGACCAAGAAAAGTTAAGAAGATCAGAAATATCTGAAGCAAGGGATGAAGGTATAACAAAAGGCATAGCAGAAGAAAAAGACAATATTGCTATTAATATGTTAAAAGACAATATGCCAATGGATGTAATAATGAAGTATACTTCATTATCTAAAAAAGCAATTGAAAAGTTAAAAACAAGTTTAAATAATAAAAACTAATAGATTTGAATTTATCTATTAGTTTTTATATTTCACGCATTTTATCTTTATTTTTAAATGGATTCTTTTTATCTATTTTATCCACAAATAAAATACCATTTAAATGATCCATTTCATGTTGGAAAGCTACGGAAATATCTTCTCTAACTCTAATCTCTTGTTTTTGACCATCCATATCTTGGTAAGTAATAGTCATTCTTGCATATCTTGGAACAATACCTTCAACTTCACGATTAACACTTAAACAACCTTCACCTTCACCAACATAAATTAATTCTTCACTATGACTAACCATTTTAGGATTAATAATTACATAATTTCTAAATTTTTCATCGTCTATTTCTTCAACTATAACAAAGATATTTTTAGGAATACCTAGTTGAATAAAGGCCATTCCCATTCCGGGTCTTAAATCATACTCAGTATAATATTTTTCTATTTGACTCATAGTAAGATAAGTTATTATATCTTCTATAGTTTTTTTATCTTCTTTAGATAGAGGAAATTTAACTTCTTTACTAGTAGTTCTTAGTATTTTATGTTTTTCATCTAAAATTTTTATATCTGGTAATTTCATTTACGACCACCTCGATAAAAGTTAGTTAAAAATTCAAGTTCGCCTTGTAATTCATTGATTTTATCTATATATAATTCTTCTGGCTCACCATCTCTAATTAATTCTTGATAATTATCTAATTGCATTTTAATGGCTTCTAATTCACTTGGTGCGTTTGTTAGTTCAATAGGTCTACTTCGATATAGCGAACTAAACATTACTAGTTTGTGTACATTTAGAAAATTAGTTACATATTTGCCATTAACATTTTTCTTAGTACAATAAATTTTAACAAAGCTTTCCATTGCTGTAACTGCTTCTGTAGGAACAATTCTTTCATTTTTATAAGTTTCAATACTATCTTTAATACATCTTAAATCGTCTCTATAAATAGGAACATTTTTAAGTGGGATGTAAAATTCAGAAATGAAATGATACATAAAATTTAAATTGCTGAACTGATTAGAAAAATAAAATTTTAAATTATTAATATCATAGAACTTTTTATCGCATTCATAAGGTATTCCATAGGGAAGAATTGAAATGTTTTTGCCCTTAAAAAGAGCAATACTCAAATAACCATTTTGTAAATTTTCGGATATTAAATCAGTATCTTTTAAAAAATTTAATAATTCAGTATGATTTTTAAAAGAAGTTGTAAATCTAATTATATCGGATAAAGCATTTTCGTTTAAATCATCAAAACCAGGAATTTTAGTGTAACCTGTAATTTCTTTTACTTTACCAGGCATACAAACAATTAATCCATAATGCATAATTATTTCCCCTTCAACTGATGAAATTATACCATAGTTTTCTAACCTTGTCAAAAAGATGTAAATTCGTTTGACATTATTATTACTAGGAAAAATATATATTTTGTGTTATGATAACTATGGTGTTTTAAATGAACGGAGAAAATATTCGTAACTTTTCAATTATTGCCCATATTGATCATGGTAAAAGTACTTTAGCTGATCGTATTTTAGAGATAACTCATGCCGTATCTAAAAGAGAGATGAAAGATCAACTTTTAGATAGTATGGATATTGAAAGAGAACGAGGTATAACAATTAAACTTAATACAGTTAAACTTAAATATTCTTACCAAAATAAAGAATATATTTTAAATTTAATTGATACTCCAGGTCATGTTGATTTTTCTTATGAAGTATCAAGAAGTTTAGCTGCTTGTGAAGGTGCTATTTTAGTTGTCGATGCTGCCCAAGGAATTGAAGCCCAAACGCTTGCTAATTTATATTTAGCTATGGAAAATGATTTAACTATCATTCCGGTTATTAATAAAATAGATTTACCTAATGCGGATATTCCAAAGGTTAAAAAAGAATTAATGAGTGTTTTAGGATTCAAGGAAGATGAAATAATTTTATGTAGTGGAAAAACTGGGGAAGGTGTTGATAAATTACTTGATGCTGTCATAGAGAGAATACCTGCCCCTAAAGTAGATACCACTAAACCAACTAGAGCTTTAATTTATGATTCTTATTTTGATAGTTATAAAGGAGTAGTTCTTTTAATAAAGATTGTTGATGGCGTAATTAACGTTAAAGATAGAATTAAAATGCTTGCTACTAATAAAGTTTTTGAAGTAACGGAACTTGGTGTTAAAACTCCAAAAGAAGAATTAATGAATACCCTACATAGTGGCGAAGTAGGTTTTCTCGCCGGTTCTATTAAAGATATATCAAGTGTTCATGTTGGTGATACGATAACTGTTATTGGAAGAGAATCAGATACTCCTTTAGAAGGTTATAAAAAAATGAAACCAATGGTTTATTCTGGCATCTATCCAATCGAGGCGAATAAATATGAAATGTTAAAAGAAGCTTTAGAAAAATTAAAATTAAATGATGCATCACTCACATTTGAACCAGTTACTAGTGAGGCCTTAGGTTTTGGTTTTCATGTTGGCTTTTTAGGTTTACTACACTCAGAAATTATTACAACTAGACTAGAGAGGGAATTTAATCTAGATATCATTGTTACTAGTCCCACTGTTGTTTATGAATGTTACTTAACCGATAATACCAAGCTTATTATCGATAATCCAGCTGCTATGCCAACAAGAGAAAAAATAAGTATTATTAAGGAGCCTTATATTTATACCAACATAATTGCCCCATCTACTTATATTGGTAGTATTATGGAATTATGTCAAAATAAAAGAGGCATTTATAAATCTATGGATTATATAAATGAGGCAAGAGTTAATATTCACTACGAAATACCGCTTGGCGAAATAGTCTACGATTTTTATGATAAACTTAAAAGTAGAACAAATGGTTATGCTTCTTTTGATTATGATTTAATTGGCTATAAAGAAAGTAATTTAGTTAAAATGGATATTTTACTTAATGGTGATAAAGTAGATGCCTTATCTTGTATTATTCATAAAGATTTTGCTTATGAAAAGGGAAGAAGTATTACTAAAAAATTAAGAGAAGTTATTCCAAGACAAATGTTTCAAGTTAGTATTCAAGCGAGTATTGGCTCTAAAGTTATTGCAAGAGAAAACGTCAGTGCGATGAAGAAAAATGTTTTAGCTAAATGTTATGGTGGCGATGTATCTCGTAAAAGGAAATTACTCGAAGCCCAAAAAGAAGGCAAAAAGAGGATGAAAATGGTTGGTAAAGTCGAAGTACCAAGTGAAGCCTTCTTAAGTATTTTAGGAAGTGATGACAATGTTAAGTAAATATGAAGATAGAGTACATATTAGATTAGTAGAAGATGCTAATATAGTTTTAAAATATTTTTTGACATATAAATTTACTCCTTTTGAAATAGCAGAATTCACCGGAATACCTAAAGAAACAGTAATAAATATTTTAAATGATAAGAATCTTATTAAAGAAATATACCCTAATAATCAAGAGATTTTAACTAATATTGCTGAAATTTTTGCATATCAAAATCGAATTGTTAAACTATGCTTTTTACCGATGATTTTAGATCTTTTTAAAGAAGAAGATAAATGGCATTTTTTAGCAATGCTTATTCTTACTTTTCGTATTCATTTAAATGAAGTAGCGGATGTTTTAAAAATGGATGCCGAAGAATTATATGAAATATTAGAAAAATATAATCCTAATTTAAAAAATTCATTTAATTATTTATTTAATGGTGATAAATACCCACAAGATATAGCAAATATTAGACTTATAAGTTTTATTTCTGAATATTATACGGCTTATCAAAATAAAGATAAAAAAAGAATACAAGAATTAATAAAATATATTTATGATGAAGAATATAATGAATTATTAAGTAATTATCATCAAGAACAACTTACTAATGAACAATTAATAGTTTTAATTAATCATCAAATTAAATATGGTTTACGTGTAAGTGACATAGTTTTACCTTTAAACATTTCTAAAACTAAATATTTAGATCCAGTAAAGTTTTTTACTACTGATAAAAAAACTTTACAACTACAATTAGCTAATTTATCTTATTATAATAAAACATTAACTAGTATTAATCGAGGTAAACATGAATAAATCAGTTTATATTCATATTCCTTTTTGTAAATCCATTTGTTCTTATTGTGACTTTTGTAAAGTTTTATATAATGAAGAATGGGCTAATTTATATTTGCAAAAATTAAGTGAAGAAATTAAAGATAAATATATGGGAGAAAATATTAAAACTATCTATATTGGGGGAGGCACTCCTAGTTCTATGTCTTTAAGACAAATTGAATATTTATTAAATCTCACTAATATATTCAATAAAGATTATTTAGAAGAATTTACTTTTGAATGTAATATAGAAGATATAAATAATGATTTACTAGACTTACTCTATAGATATAAAGTAAATCGTTTAAGTATCGGTATAGAATCTTTTAATGAAGATAATCTTTTATTTATGAAAAGACGTCATAAATACACAGAAGTAGAAGAGAAAATTAAATTAATAAGAGATAAAGGATTCAATAATATTAATTTAGATTTAATATATGCAATTCCGGGTGAAACTTTAAATATTTTAAAAAACGATTTAAAATTACTTCTTAAACTTAATCCTGAACATATTAGTACTTATAGTTTAATGATTGAAGATAATACTTATTTGGGTTATAAAAAAATTAAAAGTATTCCTGAAGATTTAGATTATGAAATGTATGAATATATTTGTAAATATTTAAAAAAGAATAATTACAATCACTATGAAATTAGTAATTTTGCAAAAGTAGGATATGAATCAAAACATAATCTAGTTTATTGGCACAACGAAGAATATTATGGCTTTGGCTGTGGAGCATCCGGTTATATTTCTGGGGTAAGATATGATAATACCAGAAGCCTATCTAATTATTTAAAAGGAGATACTAAACTATCTGAAGCAATTCTTTCTAAAAAAGATATTATGACTTATGAAATAATTTTAGGATTTAGATTACTTAAAGGTATTAATATAAAAGAATTTTATCAAAAGTATCAAGTAAATATTCAAGACGAGTTTCCAATACTTCCTTTAATAAAAAATAAAGATTTAATTTATGAAGATGGTTATGTTAGAATTAATCCTAATAAATTATATATTATGAATGAAATATTAGTTAAATTAGTATAAATATTTTAAATTATTTTAAACTAATAAATAGTGATGTTTATGTTAAAAGATTTAAAAATATTAAATGGTAATTTAGAACTTAAATATAATGAATATACTTATGAATATACAGTTACAGTAGATAGTAATGTAAATAGTTTAGAATTTGATTATACTTTAGATGATGATTGTTATATCGATATTAAAGATAATATTTTAGATGATAAAGAAAACATAGTTACTCTAGATGTATATAATTTAGATGAATCAATTACTTATACTTTCTATGTTTATAAAGAAAGTGATGAAGAGGTAAATGGGATTGATAATTATATGAAAAGTTTAGAAGTAGCAAATACTAATCATGTAGAATTATATAAAGTCCAAATATTATCTGTATCCATATTTTTAACTTTAATAATTATTTTTTCTATTTTATTTCATCGTAAAAAAGTTTCTAAGTAAAATTAGAAATTTTTTTATGTCAAGTAATATAAATTATTGTTTATAAATGACAAACAAATTAATATGATATTTTGGTTTACACATCAAATGTAAAGTTTTTGAAATTAATTGACAAATGGGGGGGGTAATATATACTTATCTTATAAAAGTAAAGGAAGTGTATAGTTATGGAAGAAGAAAATAATATGGAGAAAAAGAGACAAATAAGACTCGCAATAATCGGAGTAGTAGCATTACTATTATTAACACTTGGAGCAACATTTGCATACTTTTTGATAAATACAGATAATAGTACAAGTAAATCACAAATAAATGTCGATATTGAAGCAATAGATAGTATAGCTCTTCAAAAAGTAACAGAGAACTTACATGTTAATCTAAGTTCAGTAGATATGGCTGAAGCAAATCAAAATACCGAATATTATGGTGATGATGAAGCAGATTATGTAAAAACACTAGATGAAGGAATGCATAATTTAGGAAAATTAACCGCTAAAGGAGGAAATGGTAAAACAAGATATATGTGTACAGCAAATGCCGTAATAACAATGCAAGTAGCAAGCGAAAATGATATGGGTAAATTTTTTAATACAGGAGATGCCTATTTATATTTAAATGCTGGTTCATTACAACAAAGAATAGATTTAAGTGAGCTAAAGACAAGTGGAACAATGACAATTCCATTTGAGATAGGAATAATAAGTGAAAGTGAAAGACAAATAGATGGATATGTAGAAATAATAAATAGAGATGATGATCAAACATACTTAGCAAATAAGACATTAAATATAGATGTAACATTCCAAGATTTAGACTGTAATGTCGGAGTGTCAAAAGTAGAAACATATTTAAGAGATAAAGATACAGATAAAAAACTAACAAATACATTAATAAATGGTTTATATAGATATCAAGGTAATTCAATAGTAACAAAAGTTAACGCTGATGAAAGTGGAAATGTTAAATCAATTGATAAAACAGATACTGTAAGTAATAATTATATCTGTTTAGGAAGCGATTGTTCAACAGAAAATGGTAATGATATGTATCGAATAATTGGGATAACAGAAGACGGAATATTAAAAATTATAAAAAATATTCCAATAGAAAAAAATATAAAATGGCATAATAATAGTTATTCACATACAAATTTTGCGGAAAGCGATATATATAAATATTTAAATACAGATTATTATAATGAATTACCAACAGAATTAAAAAATAAAATAATAGAAACATCATGGAAATATGGAGAAGTAAATGATGAAAAAATGGATATAAAAGATAAACAAAAAATGATGGAATATTTACAAACAATTAGGGGTGAAGAAGATTTAGAAGTCAAAAAAGAATCTGCCAAAAATATTACAAAATTATATTCTGATTTCTTTATAAAAGAAGAATCAAAATTATCAAATAAAATAATAGGAAATATAAGTTTAATGAATTTAACAGATTATTGTAGTAGTTTTGAAAGTGATAAAGAATTAAATTGTATGAGTTCTATGGTAGCAACAATGTTATCTAGTTCTGGTGGTGTAGATGGATCTATAGATACATCCTTGTATGCTCTTACATGGATGACTCCTAAAATTGAATGGGATACTAATGATGGCTCTGGTTGGGATGATAATAGTGGCTTGGAATGGACAATGGTGCGTAGTTTATTTGATGGTTATTCTGATAATGTCTGGGCGATTAATGGTGATGGATTGATTGAATATGTTACTTTAATTGATATTCGCGTATCTCGTCCAGTCTTCTTCTTAACAAATGATATCGAATTATCTGGTGAAGGAACAATAGATAATCCATTTACAATAGGAATTGAATAAAAATTGTAAATAAAAACTGAGATTGAATAGAGTTCATAAATTCTATTCAATTTTTTTATGATAAAAATATTCATACATATATTTATGTTGAAATATATATAAATTATTAATATAATGTAGATAATTAATAAGGAGATACTAATGAAAAAAGAAGTAAAAAATACTAAGAAAAATACTAAGAAAAGTACAAATAAGATAATTATTATTTGTGCATTAATAACTATACTTATTGTAGGTTGTTTACTCTTCTATTTTATGACTAGAAAAGAAGATAAGTTTGTAATTGGAGAAACTTTAAAAATTAATAATACTAGTGACTATTTAGTTCAATATGATGATAATGATTATTATTTAATGAAAGCTAATCCTGATATTAAATTTAATGTAACAAGTAAAGAAAAAGAAATAAAATACAAGATAGTAGATGAAAATGATAAAGAAGTATCTACTAATATTAGTAAAAATAAAAATAATTTTATAATAGCATCTAATAAAAATTATGAAGCAGGAAAAACTTATAAAATAACTTTAGAAAATGCTTCATTTACTGATGAAAAATTAAAAGATATAAAAACATTATATTTTACGATAACTAGACCAAATTCTAATACACAAGTATTAAATGATAATGTTATTAAAGTAAATAAAGATAATATTAAAGAAATAGATAAAGATGATAATTATTATACTATTTACTCTAATAAAGAATTTAAAAAAGATGATATATTATATTATCAAAATAATAATGAAGTAATTGCTCTTAAAATAAATGAAGTAAAGAAAGAAAATAATAATTATGTAATGACTACTAGTGCGCCAACATTAGAAGAATTATTTAAAGAATTAGATATTTATGGCGAATTTAATTTAAAATTAAATGATTTTATTAAAAATGAAGAATTAAAAGATTATATTAAAGTTGCTATAGTAGAAGATGGACTTTTAGATAATATTGTTCCTAAAGTACAAGCTAAAGATATAATAGATATCGATATTAATTATCAAAGAGATGGTAGTGCGAAAGTTTTAGTTAGTCTTAATTTAGAACATGGTAATAAAGGAATATTTAAAAGTGCTTTAGATAGACATGATATGAAGTTAAATATAGAACTTATTATAAGATTAAAAGCTCATGCTGATATAACTTTATTTAAACATGATATTGGAGCCTCTTTAGATATTGATATAAATACTGATTTTAATGTTAATCCAATAGAAACTAAAGAATTTAAATTTAATTATGATAAAGATGTTAATGATAATTTAAATGTAAGTATTGGTTTATTTAAAGATTTATTAAATAAAACACCAAATGATAGTTCTAAAGATGATATAACTATTGGTAAAATGGTAATACCAACCCCAATATTAGGGTTAAGTGTTGATTTAGAAGTAGATCTCATAAAAGAATTAGAATTATTATTAAAAGCTGATGTAAATGTCAAAAATAATTTTACTATTCTTTTTGGTCATAATAATAAAGGCTTTTATAAGAATTTTGATTTTAAAGTAAAGAATAGCAGTTATGATGTTTTAGGTAAAGCTGAAGCTAAACTAGGTTTAAATCCTAAAGTTAATATTAATTTCTGTCGAATTATGGAAATGGGTATTGAAGCACCTTTAGGAGTATATGCTAAAGGCCAAGTAAATTATATGAATTCAAGCGCTAAAGAGTTTGATGGTAATATGGAAATTGGGGCTTTTGTTAATGCTGGTGTTTATGCTGAAACTCACTTCTTAATTGCTAAAGTTGAAGCTAAATATGAAAAAGAATTCCCAATTATCAAAATTGATGCCAAAATAAAAGATAAATGTGAAGAACAAATATTAAATGGTGATTATTCTTGTTTTGTCGGAACTTATAAATCAATTAATAATGAGACTAAAGAAATTTTGAAAGATGGTATTAATGTTCCATATAATCGCATGAGTGATGGTAAAGAAGAAGGAAGAGCTAAATTAAAGAGTATTAATGTAAAAGATAGCAGATATATTTTAATTTATGATATAGGTTATTTTCATGGTCAAGCAGCTGATACATATATCATTGTCCCAGTAGGTATCGATTATGAAACAGTAAATGATTGGTGTCCTAAATGTGATAGCAATGATAAAACCTGTCGTTATGAAAAAGGCGAATATGAATATGAATTAGGTAAATGTTATTATACTACTGATAATACAAGGGTTAGATTAATTGAAACTAATCGTCTAGGTGGGCCAATTATCTATTATAAAGATTAAAAATATTTTTCGTTACTATTCACAGCTTATAAAAAGAAAGAGATAATTTTGTTACAATTCACAGCCAAAAAGTTAAACAACGTAAAATAGACTAAGCATAAACTTAGTTTATTTTTATTTCAT
>CANPZJ010000026.1 GCA_947588795.1 uncultured Bacilli bacterium | reverse complement strand
GTTGTAACATATATATCAGTATTAGTAGTAAATTCTATTACTAATTTATTTTTCTTTTTAACTATAAGTATGCCAATCGTTTTATTATTAGAATTTTCTTTTACATATTTATCAATATAACTTACATAAAATTGCAGTTGTCCAATATCTTCTGGTTTTATTTCTTTTGACTTTATTTCTACCACTACATAAGCATTAAACTTAATATTAAAAAATAATAAATCAATTCTGTAAGTTTTGTTATTAATTTTTAATTTATATTCATGTCCAACAAGTGCAAAACCGATACCTAATTCTAAAAATCTATTTTCCACTCCATTAATTAATTTTCTATGGATAGTGGCTTCATCTAATTCATTTTGGTCAGTTTCAATAATTATTGGATCTTTAATCATATCTTCAATAGTTAAATTATTGTTTTGAGTATCTGTTATTAATTTAACATTATTTTTATCGGCATAAGATAATCTTTCAAATGATTTATTTTTGATTTCTTGAATTAACTCACGACTTGATAAATTATTAAGTATAATTTGATTAATATAATAGTTTCTTTTATTCTCATTTTTAATAGGTAAAAGTGTTCTTATATGAGTCCATGTTAATTGCGAACGCAGTGCGTTCGCAATTGGAAAAATCAAATAAAATTTACGATATAATTCCAAATTTCTTCTGCTATAATTCTTCCCATATTCTTGGGACAATTTTTCTCCCCATTTCTTAATTAAATTATCACCATATTTTGCTCTTTCTGCCCCACCTTGAGCTTCTACTAGTAATCTACCTATTTCATAATATCCCTTTAATCTTTCTTCATTATCAACCATTCTTCTTACTCTTGAATTACTTTCGATATCAATTATAATATCTTTGACTTTTTTTAATGCCTCATCATTCATATAATTTCTCCTCTTTCTTTAATTAATTTGTTTTTCACTTTTATTTTCTAATTTAAAAGTTGTAATAAATAAATCTTTATTTGTTACATATTTGATTACATAATCATCTTTTTCTCTTACTACTAATAATCCTAATGTATTTTTATGGTTATATTTTCTTATATTATTATTTACATAGTTTGTATAAAATTGTAATTGTCTTATATCTTCTTTATGAAATACTCTATTCTTTACTTCTACTACTACAAAAGCATTTAATTCATAATTAAAAAACAATAAATCTATTTTAAATGTTTTGTTATTAACTCTTATTTTATATTCATGACCTGCTAGAGTAAAACCAACTCCTAATTCAAAGAACTTGTTCTCTACATAATTTATTATTTTTTTATGAGTAGTGGCTTCATCTAACTCAGAAATATTTTCATTAACATTAATAATAATTGGATCTTTTATCATATCTTCAATAGTTAAGTTATTATTATGAGTATCAGTTATTAATTTAACATTATTTTTATCTGCATAAGATAATCTTTCAAATGATTTATTTTTTATTTCTTGGATTAGTTCACGACTTGATAAATTATTAAGTATAATTTGATTCATATAATAATTTCTTTTATTATCTTCTTTTATTGGTAATAATATTTTAATATGAGTCCATGTGAATTGGTCACGCAGTGCGTGACCAATTGGAAATTCTAAATAAAATAGTCGCATATATTTCAAATTTGTTGAACTATAATTCTTCCCATATTCTAAAGATAATTTTTCTCCCCATTTCTTAATTAAATTATCACCATATTTGGCTCTAGATGCCCCACCTTGGGCTTCCACTAGTAATCTACCTATTTCATAATATCCTTTTAATCTTTCTTCATTATCAACCATCCTTCTTACTCTTGAATTACTTTCGATATCAATTATAATATCTTTGACTTTTTTTAATGCCTCATCATTCATATAATTTCTCCTCTTTCTTTAATTAATTTGTTTTTCACTTTTATTTTCTAATTTAAAAGTTGTAATAAATAAATCTTTATTTGTTACATATTTGATTACATAATCATCTTTTTCTCTTACTACTAATAATCCTAATGTATTTTTATGGTTATATTTTCTTATATTATTATTTACATAGTTTGTATAAAATTGTAATTGTCCTATATCTTCTTTATGAAATACCCTGTTTTTTACTTCTACTACTACAAAGGTATTTAATTCATAATTAAAAAATAATAAATCTATTTTAAATGTCTTATTATTAACTTTTAATTTATATTCATGACCAACAAGAGCAAAACCGATACCTAATTCCATGAATCTATTTTCTACATAATTTATTATTTTTTTATGAATAGTGGCTTCATCAAGTTCAGAAATATCTTCATCAACATTAATAATAATTGGATCTTTAATCATATCTTCAAGAGTTAAGTTATTATTTTGAGTATCAGTTATTAATTTAACATTATTCTTATCAGCATAAGATAATCTTTCAAATGATTTACTTTTTATTTCTTGAATTAATTCTCGACTAGACAAATTATTAAGTATTACTTGATTAATATAATAATTTCTTTTATTCTCATTTTTAATAGGTAAAAGCGTTCTTATATGAGTCCATGTAAATTGTTGACGCACTGCGTCAACAATTGGAAAATAAATATAAAATTGTCTATAACGAGTTAAATTTGTGTAACTATAATTTTTCCCATATTCTTGGGCTAATTTCTCTCCCCCATTTTTTTATTAAATTATCCCCATATTTGACTCTAGATGCCCCACCTTGGGCTTCTACTAGTAATCTACCTATTTCATAATATCCTTTTAGCCTTTCCTCATTATCAACCATTCTTCTTACTCTTGAATTACTTTCAATTTCTATTATGATATTCTCTACTTTTTTTAATGCTTCATCATTCATAAATGTTTCCTCCATTTTTAATTAACATGTTTTTTATAATTATTTTCTAATTTAAAAGTCGTAATAAATAAATCTTTATTTGTTACATATTTGATTACATAATCATCTTTTTCTCTTACTACTAATAATCCTAATGTATTTTTATGGTTATATTTTCTTATATTACTATTCACATAATTTGTATAAAATTGTAATTGGCCTATATCTTCTTTATGAAATACTCTATTTTTTACTTCTACTACTACAAATGCATTTAATTCATAATTAAAAAATAATAAATCTATTCTAAATGTTTTGTTATTAACTCTTATTTTATATTCATGACCAACAAGAGCAAAACCTACTCCTAATCCAAAAAATTTATTTTCTACATTATTTATTATTTTTTTATGAATAGTGGCTTCATCTAGTTCAGAAATATCTTCATTAACATTAATAATAATTGGATCTTTAATCATATCTTCAAGGGTTAAATTATTATTATGAGTATCAGTTATTAACTTAACATTATTTTTATCTGCATAAGATAATCTTTCAAAGGATTTGCTTTTAATTTCTTGAATTAATTCACGACTTGATAAATTATTAAGTATTATTTGATTAATATAATAATTTCTTTCATTTATATTTTTTATTGGTAATAATATTTTAATATGTGTCCATGTAAATTGTCCACGCAGTGAGTGGACAATTGGAAATTCTAAATAAAATTGTTTCATATAAAATAGATTAGAACGACTATACTTTCTGCCATACTTTTCTTCTAGTTTGTCGCCCCATTTCTTAATTAAATTATCACCATACTTGGCTCTAGATGCTCCACCCTGAGCTTCTACTAATAATCTTCCTATTTCATAATAACCTTTTAATCTCTCTTCATTATCTATAAGTTTTCTTACTCGTGAATTGCTCTCAATTTCTATTATGACATTTTCTAATTGTTTTAATGTTTCGTTAGCCATAGTTTTTTCTCCTCTCATATATATTATTCGTCACTCATAGGCTAATTTCCTTTTTATTTTGAAAAATTTCACAGAATTTTCACATAAATTATTATTATTTTCAAATAAATTTATTTAACAATTTTCAAAAAGTTTTTAAAAAAGAGAAAATGAATTAATCCATTTTCTCAAATTGACTATTATATAGTTCAGCATATTTGCCATTTAATTTTAATAATTCCACGTGAGTACCCATTTCTATAATATTACCATTATCCATCATTAATATTAAATCAGCATTTTTAATTGTTGATAATCTATGGGCAATAATAAATGATGTTCTTCCTTCAGTTAATTTATCCATGGCTTTTTGGACTAATTCTTCTGTTCTTGTATCGACTGAAGATGTTGCTTCATCTAAAATTAAGAATGGCGCGTCTTTAATCATACCACGAGCAATTGTTAAAAGTTGTTTTTGCCCAGATGACAATGTATCATTGTCAGATAGAATTGTATCATAACCACGAGATAGCGATTTAATATAATGATCAAGACCAACTATTTTACAAACCTTTTTAATTTCTTCATCGGATACATCTTTTTTATTATAGCGAATATTTTCTTTAATAGAACCTTCAAATACCCAAGTATCTTGTAAAACCATAATGAATAAATCATGAATATTTTCTCTGGTTAATTCTTTAGTAGATACGCCATCAATTAAAATATCACCATCATTAATTTCATAGAATTTCATAAGTAAGTTAACCATAGTTGTTTTACCTGCTCCAGTTGGACCTACAATAGCAATTTTTTCGCCTGGTTTAACTGAAACATTAAAATCTTTAATAATTGTTTTATCTTCATCATAGCCAAATTTAACATGTTTAAATTCAATGGCACCTTTTACTTTATTTTTATCAAGCACTTTTGTTAAATTTTCTTCATTACTCATTTCATCTTCATCTAAAAATTCAAATACTCGCTCTGATGCTGCTGCACAAGATTGCAAAGATGAGAATGATTGAGCAATTTGGGATAGTGGTTGAGTAAATAATCTTACATATAACATAAATGCTACTATTACCCCAAAATCAATAATGTTATTCATAGTAAGTATTGCTCCCACTATACAAACACATACATAACCAAAGTTACCAATAAAGCCCATAAATGGATGCATTAAGCCAGATAAAAAATTACCTTTTCTAACACTATCAAATAATTCATCATTAATTTCATCAAATTTTTGATTAGCTTCATCAACACCATTATAAACTCTTACCACATTATGATTAGTATACATCTCTTCAATATGTCCATCAAGCACTCCAATACCTTTTTGTAATCTATCAAAATATTTTTGGGAACGACTGATAACTAGAAACATAAAGATAAAACCAATAATACTTGAAGTAATTGCGGTAATAGCCATTATACCATTAGTTATAAACATCATGACAATAGATCCTATTAAAAGAGTTATCGAACTAACTAAAGTACCTAAACTTTGATTCATTGTCATACTTAAAGTATCAACATCATTAGTTACTCTAGATAAAATATCACCATAACTATTTTTATCAAAATATTTAAGAGGCATTCTATTTATTTTTTCCGTTATTTCTTTTCTTAATAATTTAGAGAATTTATTAGTAACTATCGCCATAATAAATTGTTGTAAATAGCCGAATATGGCACTGATTAAATAAATAGTAAGTAAAACTAAAGAAATATTTCTTACCCTTATCATATCAATACCAGTCATTAAGCCATCGGTAATTAAATTTGTTATATCTCTTAGTTTATCTGGTCCAATAATAGATAAAATTGCACTTAACATCGCAAGTATTATCGCAATAACTATAGATGTTAAGAAAGGACGACAATATTTAATTAAACTTTGCATTGATTTTTTAAAATTTTTAGGTTTTTCTACTTCTCTAGGGCCACGTCTTCCATGATTCATTTTAATCCCTCCATATCTTTTTCAAGTTCACTTTGGGAAAGTTGGGATAAAGCGATTTCTTTATAAATGTCACAATTTTTAAGTAATTCTTTATGAGTTCCCATGCCAACTAATTTGCCTTCATCTAATACTAATATTTTATCAGCATCTTTAATTGTCCCAATTCTTTGAGCAACGATTAAATTAGTAGCATCTTTAGTATATTTTTTTAACTCTTTTCTTAAAATAAAATCAGTTTTATAATCAAGTGCACTAAAAGAATCATCAAAAATATATATTTCCGGATCTCTAGCTATGGCTCTAGCAATGGCTATTCTTTGTTTTTGGCCCCCAGAAATATTAGTACCACTTTGAGCTAAATCTGCATTATATTTATCGGACATTTTTTCAACAAAGTCTTTTCCTTGAGCAACCTCAACTGCTTCCTTTATTTTATCTTCACTTGGTTTCTTTTTACCATTATCACCATAGGAAACATTATCACTTACAGATCCCCTAAAAATTACGGCTTTTTGGGATACATAACCCAATTTATTATTAAGTGATGCTATTTTATAATCTTTAACATTAACGCCATCTACTAGCACTTCTCCATCCGTTGCATCATAAAATCTTGGTATTAAATTAATTAAAGTTGATTTACCACTACCAGTTGAACCAATAAATGCAACTGTTTCACCACGATTTGCTTTAAAAGAAATATTTTCTAAAATACATTCTTCAGCATCCGGATATTTAAAAGATACATTTTTAAATTCTACTGTGCCAATTTCTTTGCCTTCAGTAACTGTACCATCTTTAATTTTCTCATCAGTTTCTAATACTTCTAAAATTCTTTTGGCTGATACTGATGCTCTAGGATAAATAACAAAGATCATAATTAACATCATAAATGACATTAATACTTGCATTGCATAAGATGAAAATACTACCATATCCCCAAATAAATTAATTTTATCTAACATATTAGCTTTTTCAATTAAAATTGCCCCGATAAAATAAATGGATAGAGAAAGACCAGATGATATTAACGACATAACTGGTGATAGAATACCTAAAGTCTTTTGATTAAATAATTGCACATTTTTTAGCTCTTCATTAGCACTCTCAAATTTCTTTTGTTGATAATCTTCAGCATTAAATGCTCGAATTACTCTAATACCAGTTAAATTTTCTCTAGTAATTCTATTTAAATTATCAGTTAATTTTTGGACTATCTTAAATTTAGGAAATACTAAAGACATAAGTATTGCTATTGTAATAAGTAAGATTACTACCCCAATACCTGTAGCCATTGTCCAAGAAAAATTTTTACCAGCTATTTTAACGATTGCCCACGATGCCATAATTGGTGCTTTAATCATTGCTTGTAAACCCATACCAATAAGCATTTGCACTTGGGTAACATCATTAGTAGTTCTTGTAATTAAGGAACTTGTAGAAAATTCTTTAATTTCTTCTGTGCCAAACTTACCAACTTTTTCAAAGATAGATTTACGCATAATTTTGCCAAAATAAGCCGCAACTTGGGCAGCATAATAGCCCACTACAAAACTAGCTATTAAACTCCCAAAAGCACATAGCATCATATAGCCGCCTTCTTTTAATATAGCGGCCATTGTACTACCCTTTGTTTGAACTAAAACAGTTATTTGTGACATATAATCTGGTATTTTTAATTCCAAATAAACATTAACAGATATAAATACCACACAAATTAAAGCATATATTAATTCTCTTTTTCCTAATTTTTTAAATAATTTAAACATGTTTTACTCTCCTTTTGTTGCCATTATTAGATTTTATCAGCAATTAAAATATATTGCAACTAATTTTTTTGTATTCCTATATGTTAATACTTTTTTGTGATAATTATATGAAAAAATAATCACCAATATAAATGGTGACATAATTTCTTATCAAAAATTTTATTATTAAATACTTTTTATATAACAATTGATTCTTCTTCACTTAAAATATTTGTTACATACTCAAGCGAAACAAATAGACTTTCAAAAAATACATCATTACAATATGGAGCAGTAATTTGATAACTTTTCCATAAATTAATAAGTTGCTCATTTGATTTCATATTATTTAGTTGTTTTTTTATATTTTCAATACTTAGTTCAGTTTCTCTATATTTAAAAGTATTTTTAATTGCTAAAACAAGATTTTTAAAATTTATTTTTTCTTTATTATCATTTATTAATACAAAAATATCATAAAAATCTTTCATTCTGGTATTATAAATATCTCTTTCTATAATTGTTTGAAACTTTTCAGCAATAATTGTTTCCAATGTATAGGCTAAAATTGGTATTTTTTTATCTTCAAAATGAGAATTATACATATATTTAATTTCTCTTGGCGTTATTTTATCACCTGTTGTGAGTTCTATGGCAAGATAAATTTTTAAATTATCCATAGTTGCTAAAATATTTATCTTAAATCCTCCATATTCACTTTCTTGCCTTATATCTTTTACATTTTCAATACTATATTTTATTCCATCATCAGCTTTTATATTTAATACTTCAGTTATTATTTCTATTACATTATCTTTTTCAAGTGGCAAACTTTTTAAAGTAGCATCCATATCTCTGGTTGTTCGAACATCTACACCAATAATAGAAGAAAGTAATAAACCACCTTTTAATATAATATTGTTTTTATATTTACTTTTGGAAAGCCTTTCTAAAATATGTTCAAAAAAATACATTTGATATAATTGGGCTGAAACACTACTATTCCCTTTTGCTTTTTTTGTAATAATACTTTTTAATTTGTCACTATTCACTATAATAATACCTCCATATATTCGCCTACTTTCTTTTCAATTTTCATAATCTTGGCATAACTAGCAAGTTTATTTAAATTTTTACTTTTACTTTTAGCATAATCTTTAAGCGCTTTAGAAAATATTTCACCATCAATTTTGTTTTTATTTTTGATAATATCACAAATTGTTCGTTCAATATCATACACTTTAATTTTCATACCAAACGGAGATTCCATTTCTATTACTCCTAAATCTAAAATATCTCTACTTACAAAATTAAGAATTACATTTTTTTGTTTTTGTAAAGTACCACTATAACCATAAGGCAAAGTTATATTATAAACTAAGGGATTACGATCAGATAATTTATGCAAATATAAAGCAGTTGCTAAGGAAAATCTAGCATTTTTACTTTTAGAGGCAATTATATAATAATCATCAGCAATATAATTCGGAAGGCCATAATACCCTTTTGAAATTCTTATTAGTTTTCCATTTTTTACCATATTGGTTAAAAATTTTTTATCAATTCCTGCGTTTACTACTTCTTTTGTTGTAATGTAGCCATTATTTTTTTCAGTAATTTTTAATATTTTATCATAATACATATTTTTATTCATTCACTTTCTAACTAAAATTTTATCATTTTTTCGTTAAAAAGTGAATGTTTTTTGAATTAATTATCAATTTTTTAATGTAACAATTGATGTAATCGGACAAATTTCAAAAATCTAATCGGAGAGATTTTGATATTTCAATCGGAGAGATTTCAAGAAATTAATCGGATATATTTTTAATTTTTATTCTATATTAACTTACTTTCTCCAGTTTTATAATCTATCTCTATTCCATCTTGAACATTATAAACATAAATATTAAATTTAATTCCTTTACCATTATCTTCAACTGATAATGCTTCCATTTGAATACCACTTGCAACTAAATTAGTATCTTTATATATTGGAGTAACTCTATATAAAACATGATTATTAGTTTTCTTGATATATTCTGCTACTTTATTTTCATATTCTAACATTACCCCAGTATTAGTTTCTCTTGTACAAGTAATTAAATTCTTTTCATTAGCATTTTCTCCCGTTAATTGATAACCAATTAAATGACACCTATTATATAAATATTTACCATCTACTATATCATATTTAACAGTATGCCAACCAGATGGTTTAATCATACCAATACTACTTCTTTCTTCTGTTGGCATTAAATCTTTACTGATATTTGCAAATGCTACTCCACATCTACCTAATAAATCTAGGCTACTATATTCTTCAAAAGTATCTTTTTTTAATATTAGAGAAATCAAAATTCCTAGTGAATATCAAAACAAATCCCGGCTGTAATTTCTGAATAACTATTTAATACTTTGCAAAAAAGCAACACTAAAAAGAATTGTCATTGATATTCCAACACTAAATCCAACACTTAAATATGATTATCGCTTCATTTTACACACCTCTTACAAACCATAATTTATTTAATATTGTTATAAATTTCAAGTCCAAGTATTTCTATAATAATTCCTTGCTCGTATTCTTTTATTTTCTCACACATAGTCTACATCAGTTTCCTTTTAAAACTTGACTTATACAAATAATTACTATAGAATAATACCTCATATAGGAGGACATAATGGAAAAAAGAAGTAAAAAGATAGATTCTGATAGATTTTATAAAATATATAGAATACCAAATATTGATACTAATGGGGAATATTTAACAAT
>CANPZJ010000025.1 GCA_947588795.1 uncultured Bacilli bacterium | reverse complement strand
TACTTACATGGATATTTAATATTTTTAAAAGACTCACAAATTCATCTATTTTTTCTTTTTTTGGGGTACCATGAATCCGATAAATAAAAGGTAAATCCATATTATAAAAATGAGTAGCAATAGTTTCATTGGCTGCTATCATAAAGTCCTCAATTAACTTTTCTCCTTCATGTTGTTCTCTTTTAATAATATCGATACACTTACCATTTTCATCTTGCACTATTTTCGGCTCTGGTATATCAAATTCAATATAACCTTTTTTTATTTTCCTTTTTCTTAAAATATGAGCTAGTTCTTGCATTAATAAAAGAGTATCACTATATTTTTCATACCCATCAGGTATCGTATTTTCTTCTAATATTTTATTAACACATTTATAAGTCATTTGTTTAGCACTTTTAATAACTGATGGGAAAATATCATAATCTTTAACTTCACCATTGTTATCAATTTTCATAACACAACTAATGGCTAGTCTTTCAACTTCTGGATTCAAAGAACATATACCATTAGATAGTTCGTGAGGTAACATTGGTAAAACTCGATCAGCTAGATAACTAGATGTTCCTCTTGCCATTGCTTCATCATATAAATGAGTATTAGGTCTTACATAATAAGAAACATCAGCAATATGGACTCCAAGTTCATAATAATCATCTAACTTTTTAATACTAATTGCATCATCTATATCTTTAGTATCATCACCATCTATCGTAAATATTAACTCTTTAGTTAAATCAGTTCTTCCTACTTTGTCTTTATCTCTTACTTTATCAGGGATACTTTTTAACTCTTCTTCTACTTCTTTACTAAATTCTAGAGCAATACCATATTTATAGGCAATAGTAAGTATATCAATATCAGGATCATTTTTATGACCAATAATTTTAATAATAGTTCCTTCAAATACTTTATCATTTATTTGGTTAGTGAGTTCCACTAAAACTTTATGGCCATCAACTAAATTAGCAAAATTATTTTTAAGATTAACAATTATATCTAATCTTTTATCATCAAGAATTAATGTTGGAATATTATTAACAAATAAGATTTCCCCAATCACAGTATTATGTTTTCTATTAAGTATCTTTAAAACTTTACCTTCACTTTTACCATTTCTGGTAAATAAATCAACTAAAACTATATCCCCTTCAATTGCCCCATTTAAATTATCTTTATTAATAAAAATATCTTCTTCACCATTATCTTGAATTAAGAAAGCATAACCACCTTTAGCCATATCTATTTTGCCAGTATGAAGTGATTTACAATTTTCCATTAAGATATATTTTTGCTTTTTCGTTTCATGAACTATGCCACTTACAACCATCTTTTCTAATTCGTTTTGTAAATTTTGTAATTCTTCGGCTGTAGTTAAGCCTAAAAAATCATTAATTTCTATTAATGATTTAGCTTTATCACTACTTTTTAAATATTCTAGTATCTCATTTTGCATATTCTCTTACCCCATTATAATGGCAATTTTTTTCTCCAGCGTCATTCCAAGTAACACTTACAATTTTTGTTTTATCTATATCTTTACCAGTACAATCATCTATGCCATCTTCAATTAGTCCTTCTTTTATTAAAGTGCTAAGTGATAATTCACATTTTTCTCTAGTACATGGTACCTCTTTAAATTTTTTACTAGCATAAGTACATCCGGCTTCTTCAACTTCTTGGACAAATTTTGTGCAAGCACTATTATTAGTATCCTTTAAAGTTTTATTTAAACTAATAGTTATAACTGTACCTAGTGCTCCAACTATGGCTATAACTACCAATAATTCAATTAATGTAAATCCTTTATTATTCATATTCATCACATTTTAATTATAGCACGCACATTCAATAAAAAAAAGAAAGTATTGCTACTTTCTCAAAAATATTACATTAAGAATAGAATAAATGATATTACAAAGAATAATACACCAAGAATGAAAGTTAGACGACTTATAAATAATTCAGCTCCTCTTTCTTTCATATTTTGGAATAATTCTTGATTACCACCAGTTATAATACCGGCTGAATCAGTTGCCTTATTACCTTGTAATAAAACAATAGCAATAAGTAGTACTGAAACTACTAATAAAATTGTTTCTAACATTATTATTCATTCCTTTCATTTATAGCATTTTCTAATTCTTCTTTAGTCATTTTAGTATAACCTTTAATTTTTAATTCTTTTGCTTGTTCTTTTAAATCTTCTAAAGAAGGTCCTTCTACTTTAGTATTTTCTTCATTTACTTCAAAATCTATACTACCATTTTTAACAATGTATTCAATTTGTTCTTTCGTAATTGTTTCATATTTCATTAAAGCATCACTAAGTAAACTAATTAAGGCTTTATTATCTGAAATTATTTCTTTAGCTTTTTTATAACATTCTTCAATTATTTTTCTTGTTTCTCTATCTATTTCTAAAGCAACTTGATCACTAAAGTTTTTTGTTTTGCCATAATCTCTTCCTAAGAAGACACTACCTTGTTGTTCTTCATATTGCATTGGTCCTAAATCACTCATACCATATTCAGTAACCATACTACGAGCAATATTAGTTGCTTTCTTAAAGTCATCTGATGCACCAGTTGAAATTTCATTTAAGAATATTTCTTCCGAAACTCTACCACCAAGTAGACCAGTTATTTGGGCAAGTAATTCTTTTTTAGTTGCTACAACTGTTTTTTCTTCCTTTGGAAGCATCATTGTATAACCACCAGCCATACCACGAGGTATGATAGTTATCTTATGAACTTCTTGCGCATCTTCTAATTTTAAGCCAATAACAGCATGACCGGCTTCGTGTAATGATACTAATTTCTTTTCTTTTTCGGTTATCTTACGTGAAGTTTTAGCAGGACCCATTAATACTCGGTCAGTTGCTTCATCAATTTCGGCCATACCAATCGCAGGTTTATTACGACGAACAGCAAGTAAAGCTGCTTCATTAAGTAAGTTTTCAAGGTCAGCACCACTAAATCCTGGTGTTCTTAAACTTAAATTTTCTAAATTAACAGTACTATCTAGTATTTTATTTTTAGCATGTACTTTAAGGATGGCTTCTCTTGATTTAGAGTCTGGTAAATTAATTGTTACTTGACGATCAAATCTACCTGGACGAAGTAGAGCAGGATCCAATACATCTGGACGGTTAGTAGCTGCAATTATAATGATACCTTCATTTTCACCAAAGCCATCCATTTCGGTAAGTAATTGATTTAATGTTTGTTCTCTTTCATCATGGCCACCACCAAGACCAGTACCTCTTTGTCTACCTACCGCATCAATTTCATCGATAAAGATTAGACAAGGAGCACTTCTTTTAGCTTCCTTAAACATATCACGAACACGAGATGCACCAACACCGACAAATAATTCTACAAAATCAGATCCACTAATATAGAAGAATGGTACATTGGCTTCTCCTGCAACGGCTTTAGCAAGTAGAGTTTTACCTGTTCCTGGAGGTCCAACTAATAAAACACCTTTAGGAATTCTAGCTCCAAGTTTTTGAAATTTTTTAGGATTTTTTAAGAAATCAATTAATTCTTCTACTTCTTGTTTTTCTTCTGTTAGACCAGCAACATCTTTAAAGTTCTTTTTATCTTGATCATTAGAAAGCCTTGCTCTACTACGACCAAAATCAACCGAATTTTTATTAGTCATCGCAAGTTTCTTCATTAAAACATAGCCAAAGACAAGAACTAACACAAATGGTAGAACATTTACAATAATATATAGAAATGCACTACTACCAGGATCACTCTTAGTGTCATATTCTGCTATATCATTTTCCGTAACATACTCAGTAATTAAAGGTACTTCTGATTCAACTAATTTAGTTTTAAAGCTTTCATTTTCTCCATAATCCTTTAATTTACCTTCAACATAATAAACAGATTCATTACTATTAGGAGTAATCATTATCTCTGTTACATTATTATCTTTTAAACTTTTTAAAAGTTCACCAGTTGATAATTCATTTACTTTATTACCTTGCATATCTAATATAAATAGAACCACTATTACTACCCCAATTAATATTAAATATGGTAAAGTATTTTTTAATCTATTACTATTATTTTGATTATTCATTATTCTTCCTCCATGTACTTAAGTATTATATCATATTTTTCAGAAATTTCCTTATCAAATATTGATTTTTTTATTCCAGGTAACCAAATGACATTATTTTCGCTATCCGTTACAATAGGATAACTCTTTCTTTTGACTTTGTCTAGTTTAATATCAATAAAAATATCTTTTATTTTTTTACTACCTTTTAGATTCTTAATTTGCATTTTATCACCAGGTAATATATTTCTCACAATAAGTGGTAATTTAACTTCTTTACTATTAATTCTTGTTGTATAGTTACTTGTATCATTAGATTGCCTTACTTCTTTAATAATATATTTATCTAAAATATTTATTTTTTTATTAAATATATATTTATAATTATCAACATCATTATTCTTTTCAATAATTAAATAATTATAACTACGTCTCGCAATAAAATTATCCGCTAAATTAATCTGTTTATTTTTATCACTTTTAAGTAACTCTAAAATACTATTTAATTCTTTATCATTAATATTAAATATTTCTTTTCTTTGTATTTCTTCAATAACATATTCAATAATTTTTCTTTGGAGAAATTCATCTTCTTTTAATAAATTTTTAATATTAATTTTATTATCTTTATATATATTATCTATTATCTTTTTTATTTCTCTATTTACATAATTATGATAGCTTTCTAACTCTTCACTATATTTTAAAAATTTTTGATGAACTAATTTTTCTTCTTTTTCTAAGAATGGTAACATATGTTTTCGATATCTATTTCTAGTGTGCTTGTCATCTTCATTTGATTTATCTATTACATAAGGAATATTATATTTATTTATATATTCTAATATTTCTTTTTTATTTACATATAAAAGGGGCCTTACAATATCATAATCATCATTATGACTAATTTTAGGAATACCTATATAACCTTTTAAATTACTACCCCTTACTATCCGCATTAAAATAGTTTCTTCTAAATCATTACCATGATGAGCAGTCATTAAATAATTAGCGTGATATTTTTTTACTATATCATCTAAGATTTTATAGCGTTTTTCTCTTCCTTCACTTTCAGTAAATTTATTATTTTTATATTTTTTTATTTCATCATAGACAAAAGGTATATTATTATCATCGCAATATGTTTTAACCATTACTGCTTCATCTTTATTTTCACATCTTGTATTATGATTGATATGAGCACAAATAAGTTTTAAATTTTTTATCTTTTGCATTGATAAAAGAATGTGTAATAAACACATTGAATCAGGGCCACCAGATGTAGCAATTACGATTGTATCATTATCATTTAATAAATTATTTAAATAATTTTGCACTTCTTTCATAATATCACAATGCATATTGTATCTAAAAGTATTTAATTTAGCAAGAAATATCACGGAATTATCACAAAAAAAGAAGAATTATCTTCCTAATTGTTTATGTTTCTCAACATACTCTTCGCTTAACCCAGTAAACTCCATAACTTTTTCCGTTGTAAAACCTAATTTATATAAATCCGCTACTATATATTTTAACTTATCGATACCATATTTTTCATAATTATTATCTTCTAACATTTTGATAACACGATATACTTGATTAGCAGGAATAGAATTGTTATTTGCATTTGGTAATAAATGAATGATTTCTTCTTGATGATTCCAAATATATTTTCCATATATTTGTTTATCACGTTCCAAAAATTTTCTATATTTCTTTTGAGCCTCTTCTTTATTAGTTTCATAATATTCCATATATTGTATTTCATTATAGAATGCTTTAAAGAATTCATCAAAAGAACAATCAAATTTTATTTCAATATTTGTGTATTCACAATGTTCACAAATAATACGATTCTCATTAATAATTTTACCAATATTATTTAATTGTAAAAATTCTTTTATTTCTTCAATTACATTAACATTAAAAATATTAAAATCATATTTATCATTAATTTCATTCATATTAATATCTGAATCACAATTAGAAATTTTTACGTAATACATTTGAATACATCTTAATAAAAATTTATAATATTCATTCCTTTTATTAATAATTTGCCAATCTTCATCATTTTTTCTCTTATAATAATTGTTTTTTTTAACTCTTTCCTGATGTTTTTCTTGAGCAGTTCTTAAATTTATTATTTTATTTACTATTTCCATAAAACCGCCATTAATTAATTATTCATTTTATTCATTTATTTGTTGCTATTAATAATATTTACAAAAAGGAAAAACTATCTTCCATTTTGTTTAAGCTTCTCAACTGTTTTTTCATCATAACCAGTAAATTGAGCAATTTTTTCAATTGTAAAACCTAATTTATATAAATCCGCCATTACGTATTCTACATTCGCAATACAATAATTTTTATTTTTATTATCTTCTAACATTTTGATAACACGATATACTTGATTAGCAGGAATATTAGGATCTTTGACCTTTGATAATACATGAATTATTTCTTCTTGGTGATTATTAATATATTCTCTATATCTTTGCTCATCACGTTCCAAAAATTCTTTATATTTCTTTTGAGCCTCTTCTTTAGTAATTTCATAATATTCCATATATTGTATTTCATTATAGAATGCTTTAAAGAAATCTTCAAATGAACAAGTAAATTTTATTTCAATATTAATATATTTATTATCAAATTTATCTATTCGTTCTTCACAACCATCGATGAACCCTATATCATAAAATTTCAAAAATTCCCGTATCATATTAATAAATTCTATATCCTTAGTGTTAACAAAATATACCGAATCAGATAATTTTGGAATTTTCCACATTTCTTTATAGTATTTATTTATACAATTTAGTAAAAAATTATAGTACTCTTCTCTTTGACTGATAATTTTTCCATCTTCATTATTTATTTTTTGATAATAAACATACTTGCCGTAATCATTTTCATAAGCAGACTTTAAATTAGGTATTTTACTTACTATTTTCATCTTTTCCTCCATCAGTTAATTAATTATTTTACTAAAATTTTTGCTATTGTCAAGAAAATAAGTAAATAAAAAGTATTGTTATTTATTCAATACTTCACTATGACTACCAGTATTAACTAGTAATAAAATTAATTTATCATCTAAATACTTATATATTAATACCCAATCAGGACTAATATGACAATCTCTACAATTAGTATATCTTTTATCATTATATAATGCGTGATCTCTATATTTTTCTTCTAATTTTTCTTTATTTGCTAATTTAAAAATAACATATTTTAATTTATCAATATTTTTACCTTGTTTTTTTATTTTTTTATAAGAGTCTTTAAAATCTTTAGAATACTTAATTTTATATTTAGTTTTTAAATCTAAATCAATCATTATCTAAATCCTTAAAAAGCTCATTAACATTATCATAACTCTTATATTCATCCAAATGATTTTCCATATATTCAAGTTCTTTAGAAGCACTATCTAATTCTTTGTTGGTAAAATATTGTTTTAATTCATCATTAGGTAAAGCAATCTCAAATGGTATTTTATTTCTTAATATAACTTGTTTAATTGTCATATTAATAAGACCACTCATACTAACACCTAATTGTTGCAAAATTTTTGTTACCTTTTCTTTGTCTTTTGTATCAATTTGCACACTAATGGCAGTTGTCATTATTAACACCTCTTTTCATATATAATATTATTCTAATTTATATAAAATGTCAACAATTTTATATAAATATTATATGATTTTTATATAAATTTTATACACTATTATAAAAAATGAACTACATAAGTAATTCATTTAATATTTTTTAAATTAAAATCTAACATTTCTTTAATATTACCATCAAGAATTGAATCAGGATCATTATTTTCATAATTACTTCTTGTATCTTTAACCAGTTTATAAGGCTCTAAAATATAACTTCTAATTTGACTACCAAAATCAATATTCATTTGGCTACCCTTTAAAGCATTCTTTTTGGCATCTTCTTCTTGCAAATATTTTTCATATAATTTATTTTTTAATATTTTTAAAGCTATTTCTTTGTTTTTAAGTTGACTTCTTTCATTTTGACAAGTTACAACAATTTTTGAAGGTAAATGGGTGATTCGTACTGCTGAATTAGAAGTGTTAACTGATTGGCCACCAGCGCCAGATGAATGATATACATCAATTTTTAAATCTGATTCTTTTATTTCAATATTTGGTGTATCCGTAAATTCTGGCGTTACAGTTACGGAAGCAAAAGAGGTATGTCTTCTTTTACCAGCATCAAATGGGGAAATTCGTACTAAACGATGAACACCACTTTCTCGTTTTAAATAGCCATAAGCATCTTCACCACTTATTTTAATTAAAACAGATTTAAGACCAGCTTCTTCACCCGGAGTTTCATATATTACCTCATAAGTGTAATCATTTTTTTCACAAAATCTTTCATACATTCGTAAAAGCATGGAAGCCCAATCACAAGATTCCGTACCACCAGCACCTGGATGAATTTCTAAATAACAATTTAAGCTATCATATTCACCACTTAAATGAGTTTCTTTTTCTAATTTTGTTATTTCTTCTTCTAAATTTGCTAATTCTTTATTATATTCTTCTTCTGAAAGTTCATTATTTAATAACTCTAACGTGTTTATACCATCTAAAAGACTATTATAATTATCAATAATCTTTTTTAATTTTTGATATTCTTTATTAATGTTATTGGCATAAGAAAAATCTTGCCAAAAATCTTCTTTTTTAGTTATCTCTTCTAATTCTTTTAATTTTGCTTCCTTACTATGGATGTCAAAGTGACCTCCCAAGAGTAAGTAATTCATCTTTTAATTCATTTAGCTCCATTTTATCTCTCCACTGTTACTATTTGTGATACTTCCGACTCACTATAAGAAATTTTAATTTTATCATCTTTCTTTAAGAATGGTAGAATAGTTTTACCTATATTTATATCACAATAATACAATTTATCTTCCGTATCAGTTATATAATAATTAGTATTGCCATTAATAACTGCACTAGTTATAGTTTTAATTGTAATGGTAGTATCTTTTAAATTAGTAGTATCAATCGATGGATTTTCGCCTAAATATTTTTTAACGGCAGCATCAATACCTAAAGATGAATCACTAACAATTACTTTTTGATAATCAGCAACATCAATAAAAGCATACATTTTAACAAGACCGGCATCATCTTTTAAACTTAAAAGATAGGTTGGTTTATTATTTAAATTAATTAAAAGTGGGAATGATGCTTCGTAACCTTTTTCTTGTACTAGCCCTTCAGCTGAAGCCATCGCACTATATTCTTCAGCACCCGGTGCACTATAATAATGAGCATCTTTTGTTCTTAAATTAACTAAGATAAAACCTAAATTAGATTCATCAGATGAAACAGATGTTATACCAGTATATAAATAAACATCATCATCCATTACTAAGTAATTATAGCCCTCGGTAGTATTAATAACATCTTTTTGACCAAAGATAGAGTTTAAAAATCCATTTCGATATTCACCCCAGTTATCTACTTGTTCAATAATAAGATCCGCACTATAAACATGGTCTACCCAAGTTGGAATATCTTCAACAGCATACTTTTTACTTTTACCTGTAACAGGATCTAATATAACTGCTCCATTAATTTCTTTCTTTAAACCAACGCCACTATATTTAACCGTTGGCACAATCCAATAAGGATTTCCTTCATTATCAATTTCAAATGAGGCTTCATCAAAAATAGTAGTTGGATAACTAAGTCTTAATTTTCTATATAAATTTTCAAAAAAGTAAGCACTAGGCATATAACGCATACCTTTATCCATTTGTTTTAAACTAGATGCACCACTTACAGAATCAACCATAATGTATCCTTTAATACCATCATCACGATTAGTAAAATATTTAATTAAACCAGCATATTCTAAAGGAGTAACTCTAACTATTTCATTATTATAATTTATTTGCGTATATAAATCACTTACATAAAATTGACTAACCCAAGAGGTAAATTCACCCATTTTACGATCCCCTAATTTTTGACTACTCTCTTTATCGATTAAAGGTATTTTGGTAAAATCAGCTTCTTTGATATCACTAATAAACTCATGCGTTTCATCAACACTTATTCTTTTGCTATAACTTTTAGCGTTAAAAAATGGTGATAAAACAATATTTATAAATAGAATTAAACCAATAATAGATAAGGCCCCAATAACAAGGTAACTAATTATCCCATTATTACTATATCTACGCATTCTTATCATATCTTCAATTTTACTAAAAGAACTAACACAAACAAAAATAACAAAGATGATAAAAATAAAAGAATAAAATTCTGGACTACTTAAATTAATTGGCGGTAACATAAAATAATATAACACTAATGTTACTAAAATCATGCCAATTGTTACTAAAATATTTTTTTTCAAATTAAATCACCTAATAAAATTATAGCAAAATAAAGATAAATTTACTACTTATATTAACGTAAAATAAGTATTTGCATTAAGAAAATTAAACTTGTTATAAAAGATGTAACTGCCACAATAATTGCAGTCATTGTAAAGCCATTTTCTTTAACTCTTACTAATTTTTTTACATTTTTTCTTTGTTCAGTTCTACTATTAGTTAAAAACTCTCCATATTCATTCATTTGACCAAGATATTCGCCATTTCTATCATATACATTACCTTGTTCATCAGTAATAGCATCTTTAGGTATATTGTTTTCTTCATTATTAATATCTTGCAT
>CANPZJ010000024.1 GCA_947588795.1 uncultured Bacilli bacterium | reverse complement strand
AATGGTTGGGAATTAACACCAAGAATTAGAATGGAAGTTATGGATGCTTTTGAATATCCATATCAAACTAATCGTCCAGAAAATGAATGGCCACTTGCTAGAACTGTTTATAAAAAATTATATTTAAATGCTAGTACTCATAAATTAGGTGATGCACCAGTTAAAAATGCTAGTAGTGTTAGTTATGATGGTGCAACCGGTTTAACTACATTTGAATATACATTTAGAAAAGATACTGAACTTACTGGTTATATGAAGTTAAGAATGTATGTTGAAGCTAAAGGTCATGATGACATGGATTTATTTATAACTATTAAGAAATTATCTACTAAAGGCGAAGAATTACCAGTAACTATCTTTGGCTCTGAACGTCATCCAGGTGCTTGGGGTAAACTTAGAGTATCAGCAAGACACCTAGATGAAGAAAAATCTACAGAATATCAACCAGTTCATACTCATGATAGAACTGAAAAATTAAAACCTGGTGAAATCGTACCAGTTGATATTGAAATTTGGCCAATCTCAAGAATTTGGCATAAAGGTCAAAAATTACAACTGCAAATAGCTGGTCGATATATTCGTGATGAATGGTTTGAACCACTTGTTTGGTTCCCTGATAATAAGGGTGAACATGTTATTCATATGGGTGGTAAATATGAATCATACTTATTAGTTCCAGTTATTCCACCTCGTTATGAAGATGGCGACTATATTTATAGATAGGAGTAATTTATGGACTTAATAGAAACTGTTAAAGCTAAGGCAAAGGCTAACCCAGGAAGGGTAGCCTTTGCTGAGGCTAATGATGCGAAAATGGTTCTAGCTATAGATGAAGTTTCTAGAGAGGGTTATTGTGATGTTGTAATTGTTGGTCATATTGATGAAGTAAAATCATTATGTAAAGAAAATAAAGTAGATGATTCTACTTGGGAGTATATTGATACGAGTGATGAAGAGTATAAAGAAAAAATATTACAAAAATATTTACAATTACCTAATTTGGTCTATGGCGAAAAATCTCTAAGAAGAAGAATGAATGAACCATTATATTTAGCATTTATGATGGAAGCGATTGATGAAGTAGATGTTACATTTGCCGGTATTACAAGTGCTACTGGTGATATTATTTTAGCGGCTCAAACTATCGTCGGTTTAAATAATGAACTTGAAGTAGCATCATCAGTAGGTATAGCAGAACTACCTAATTATAAATTTCCTGATGGTGGTAATTTAATTGCTGTTGGTGATTGTGCGGTTTGTACTAATCCTAGTGCATCGGAACTTGCAAGTATTGCGATAAATACTTGTGATACAATTCGTGCCGTAACTGGATGGGAACCAAGATGTGCTTTGCTTTCCTATTCAACTGATGGTTCTGGTAGTGGTGAACTCGTTGAAAAAGTAAAAACGGCGGTCAAACTTACAAAGGAGCGAAGACCAGATTTAAAAATAGATGGTGAATTTCAATTAGATTCTGCCATTGTACCTGAAATAGCCAAAAAAAAGGTTAAAAGAGAAAGTGAAGTAGCAGGAAAAGCAAATATATTAATTTTTCCAGATTTAAATGCAGGTAATATAGGAGTTAAATTGATTCAACAATTTGGTGGTGCTGATGCATATGGACCATTATTACAAGGATTTAGAAAGATTTGTAGTGATTGCTCTAGAAGTGCTCCGGTATCTGAACTTGTTGGTAATATATTATTTTCTATCGTGCGATCAGGTGATTTAAAAACAAAAGATTTAAAAACAAAAGATTTAAAAACAAAAGATTTAAAAACAGGAGACCTAAAAAATGGAAAAAAGTAAGTTTAGAATTTTATCCATAAATCCTGGTTCAACTAGCACAAAGATTGGTTTATTTGATAATGATGAATGCGTTTTTAGAGTAAATATTGAACATGAACAAGATATTTTAAAAGTTTTTAAAGAAATATCTGATCAAAGAGAATTTCGTCTTAATACTGTCTTAAATACTTTAAAAGAAAATAATATTTCAATTGAATCTATTGATGCATTCTCAGGTCGTGGAGGTTCACTTGAATGTTGTGAAGGTGGAACTTACGAAATAAATGAACTTATGTATAATGACGCTAAATCAATGCGAATAGTTAAACATCCTTCAGCTCTTGGTATTGTTTTGGCATATGATCTTGCTCATAAATATAATAAAAGATGTTTCTGTGTAAATCCACCTGACGTTGATGAATTTAATATTGAAGCCAGAATAACTGGTATTCCAGGTATTTTTAGAGAAAGTAGAATACATGCTTTAAATCAAAAAGAAATTGCCATTCGTTATTCAGAAAAAGTTAACTGCAAGTATGAAGATTTAAATTTAATTATTTGTCATGCTGGTGGTGGTATATCAATTGCGGCCCATAATCATGGTAAGATGATAGATTGTAATGATATTGTTAATGGTGATGGTCCCATGGCTCCCACTCGTAGTGGTTTTATTCCTGCTAAACCTTTAGTCAATATGTGTTTTAGTGGCAAATATAGTGAAGCTGATATAAAAGCCTTAATTAACAAAAATGGTGGTATTTTAGCCCATTTAGGTACAGCTGATATTAAAGAGGTTGTACAAATGATTAATGATGGCAATAAAAAAGCCCAAATTATCTATGATGCCATGATTTATCAAATTGCTAAACAAATTGGGGCAATGTATGTAGCTTTAAAATGCAATTGTAGTGCGATAATTCTAACTGGTGGTATTGCAAATGATTCTTATTATGTCAAGAAATTAAATAAATATATTAAGAATTTATGTAAAGTAGAGGTTATGCCAGGGGAGTTTGAATTAGAAGCACTTGCATCTGGTGCCCTAAGAGTTCTAACAAGTAAAGAAAAAGTAAAAGAATATATTGGTAAACCAGTATTTAATAGTGTGATAGGAGAATAATGATGAAAAGTAAAGATATAGTTAAACAATTATTACCAGGACGTGGTAGTAGGTTTTATCTTAGGTATCATTTTAGTGTCTCTTGTTGGGGTTGATAAAGAAAATGCTATCCCTAATTATATAGGTGGCGTAATGTGCTGTTTAGTACCAACTTTCCTTAACTGTTTAATCGTATTATTTGGTACCGCGAAAACTTTAAAAAGAAAAATATCTTTTAAAGATGTTTTACTTAGAATATTACCTTATATGCTTATAGCAGGTCTAATTGGTTTATTTGTCGTCGCGGTAGTAGTAGAAAGATTAATTGGTATTGATTCAAGAGGTATTTCGGTAATGGTAACTGCTATCTATGAAGCAATTTTAGGTGTTGTAGTATCTACCATTTTTGCTTATATTGCTTTAAAGAAATATGCAAAAGATGTTAAATATACAAAAAGAAACAAATAATAAATAAAAAATAAAATGTGTAGTAAAATATACATTTTATTTTTTTATGTCTATAATTCGACAATTTTTCTTCTTAATTTATGATAATCTGTTAATGGTGATGAAAATGAATAAAAAAACAAGTGAATTTTTAGAAGAAATAACTAATAATTTTAGTACTCTTTTCGTAGAAACTTTTTACCTTCGTTATTTAGATCAATTTGGCGAAGAAAATATTTTAAAAGATATTAATTATACAAAAGATATGCTTTTAAAAAAGATAGATGAAAAAATACAACAAAAATTAGAAAGCAATTAAAAAAAGGAGTTAAACTCCTTAGTTATTATAGTTATTATTATTACCAGTAAACCAACCAGCACCGATTATAATAACTAATAAAATAAATAGAACAATCCAAATGGCTGCACCTATACCATAGCCACTTGTGTAACCAGCATAGCCAGCGCCACCATAACAAGGAGTACTAGCATAGTTACCACCATAGTAACCATTATTTCCGTAATAATACATATTATACCTCCTTTATGTATCTATTATATTTTATTAATCTTAGTCACATTTTGACATTAAAAAATTAATATTTATTTTGTATAATTTCATTTTGTGATATGATTATTATAGGATTGGTATTATGAAGAATAAATTTGCCAAAATGGATAAACCTTTATTAATTTTAACCATACTTCTTTGTAGTATGGGTCTTATTATGGTGTTTTCTTCTTCAATGGCTGCCGCTATTCTTCGTTATAGTAAAGAACCTACTTATTTTTTTATAAGGCAACTTATCTTTTTAGGAATTGCTTTTGGTGGGGGAATAGTAATCTTACAAATACCAACGAAATATTATAAAACCTTATCTTATATTTTTATTATTGGGATAATTGCCGTTTTAACTTTATTACTTTTTTATGGTAAACTTACGAATCATGCCCAGAGTTGGTTTTATATACCAGGAACCGGAATTGCGATTCAACCATCAGAATTTGCGAAATCAGCTATTATTATTTTTATGGCAGTATTTTACAATATCTTAATTAAAAGAAAAGTTACTAATGTTTATTTATATTTAATTCCTTTATTTATTACAGGTATTATTGCACTACTTATTTTAATGCAACCAGACTTTGGTAGTGCAGCCATTCTTGTTGCAATAGCATTCTGTATATTTATAAGTGTTCCTATTGCTAAAAGTAATTTACCAAAAATTATGCTACTTTTAGGAATTGGTGCCATCGTTTTAGGAGTAGCTCTTCTATATAGTGGTACCGAAATATTAAATAGTGAGCAAATGAAAAGATTTAATTTTCAAAATCCTTGTCAAAGATATAAAGAAGATACAGGATATCAAGTTTGTAATGGTTATATTGCTATTAATAATGGTGGTCTTACTGGGGTAGGAATGGGTAATAGTACGCAAAAATTCTTATATTTACCTGAAAGTCATACTGATTTTATCTTTGCTGTTTTAGTAGAAGAATTAGGCCTTCTTACTGGTATTGGCGTTTTAATTGTTTATGCTTTACTTTTGTATCGCATCTTAAAAATAGCAAAGTGTGCTTATAACTTACGAAATTCTATTTTAGCATACGGTACATTTTGGTTAATTGCTTTTCATATCATAATTAATTTATGTGGAATGCTATCTATTTTACCTTTAACTGGTGTACCACTTCCATTCTTAAGTTATGGTGGATCATCAACTTTAAACTTTGTTGCGATGATCTTTGTAACTGAGCGAGTAGCAATTGAAAATAATGATACAAAATATCGCTTAGAAATGAAAAAATTAGCAAAATAAGCTAGTTTTTTTAATTTTTTAAAGAAATTTTCGCGAAAAAAAAGGAAATCAGCAAAAAAGTTACTATATATATAAGTGAAAGGAGGTTTTTATGGATTTTTTTGATTTTGTCAAAACTAATAAATTTATCATTCTATTTATTAGTATTATTGCCAACATTATTTTGCTTGGTACATCAGGATATTTACTATATGAAAATCTAAATTATACTTGTGATTGTTCTATAAATAATGAGATCAGCAAAGTAGAAGAAAAAGATGAGCCAAAGACAAATATGTTTGTTGAAGTAAAAGGCGCTGTTCAAAAACCTGGTGTCTTTGCAGTTAAAAATGATAATATCATTAATGATGTCATTAAACTTGCTGGTGGATTTACCAAAGATGCTTATACCAATAATATTAATTTAAGCCGTAAAGTATCTGATGAACTAGTTGTCTATGTTTATACCAATGCTGATATGAAAAAGAAAAATCAAGTAAGTGAAACCGTTTGTAATTGTAGTAGTTATGATATCAGTAATTGTACCGAAAACAAACAAAGTGAAATAGTATCTACAACAACTGATAGTAGTGTTTCAATAAGTTCTAGTAGTAATTCTTCAAGTTCATCAAGTTCTTCTAATTCTACTAGTACTTCAAGTTCAAATAATAATACTAATAAAAATAGTACAACTAATAATCAAAAAAAGATAATTAATATTAATACGGCAACTAAGGCAGAATTAACTTCTCTTAGTGGTATTGGTGATGCTAAAGCCGAAGATATTATTAATTATCGTACGCAAAATGGTAATTTTAAAAGTATTGACGATATAAAAAATGTCAAAGGTATCGGTGATGCAATTGTTGCCAAAATTAAAGACTATATTACAGTCTAAAACGTTTTATATTTTTCTCTTTGTTCTACTTATTATTTATGTTTTATTTACTACCATAATTATTAAATATGAAACCAAATTAGATAATCCAACTGAAATAGAGGGTTATGTAATAGATTTAACTAAAAAAGATGAATATATTAGTTTTAACTTAAAAGGAGAAGAAAAAGTACAATGTATATATTATTTAAATGATAATAATATTGATACCAATATTTTAGGAAAGTATGTTAAATTAACTGGTAAAGTAAAAGAATTAAGTCATAATACCATACCCAATACATTTGATTACAAAGATTATCTCTATCAAAATAAAATATATTTATCTTTTACTGTAAGTGATATAAAAGTAATAAAAGATGAAAATATATTTTATAAAATTAAGAATAAAATAATTAAGCATATTGATAGTTATGATAAAAGTATTAAAACATATCTTAATTTATTTATTTTAGGAGATAAATCATACTTAGATAGTAATACATCAAATGCTTATAAAACTAATGGTATATGGCATTTATTTGCTATTTCAGGGATGCATATTAGTTTTATTATTCTAGTTCTTGATAAAATACTTAAAAATGTTAGATTTAAAAAAACTATTATATCTAGTATTCTATTTTATTTTATGTTTATTACTAGTTTTGCTGCCTCAGTTATGCGTTCAGTTATCTTTTATTTCTTAAAAAATATCTTAAATTATTGGGATATTCCTCTAGATAATAAAAGAGTGCTTTTTCTTACTGCTTTTATTATTCTTCTAATTAATCCTTTTATGCTTTATAATACTGGTTTTCAATATTCATTTATAATTACCTTATCAATTATGCTTATGAGTAATAAAATTACTGGTAGTTACTTAAAACAAATATTTAAAATTAGTTTAATTTCCTTTATTGTAAGTATGCCAATTACCATTAATATGAATTATGAAATAAATATACTTAGTATATTCTTAAATATCTTTTATGTACCTCTTATTTCTGTAGTAATATTTCCTTTAAGTATACTAGTGTTTATCATACCTTTCTTAAGTTTTCTCTTAAATATTTTTATTAGTTTATTAGAGATATCTACTAATATATTTTATAATTTAAAATTAAGTCTAATTATACCTAAAATGTCTATTATCTTGATAATATTATATTATTTATTTTTATATTTATATTATAAGTATAAAAATACTAAATTATTTTATTTAGTACTTATAGTATTTAGTTTAAATTATATTTATCCTGAGTTAGATAGTAATTATTATGCCTATTATTTAGATGTGGGACAGGGAGATTCAGCACTTTTAATAAGTCCTCATAAAACGGAAGTAATAATGATTGATACGGGAGGTGTAGCTAATAGTGATTATCATGTCTCAAATAATATTATAACTTTTTTAAAAAGTTTAGGTATTTCTAAAATAAATTTACTTATTGTAAGTCATGGCGATGCAGATCATGCGAAAGAAGCATTAAATTACTTAGAAAACTATCACATTGATAATATTATTTTAAATAAAAATAGCTATAATAATTTAGAAAAAGAAATATTTAAAAAAGGACATATTGTAAGTAATTATCAAAGTAAGTATTTTAAACTACAAAATATTAATGATTATTTAAGTGATGATGAAAATTATAGTAGTATAATTACTTATTTAAGTATTTTTAATTATAAATTTCTATTTATGGGTGATGCACCGAAAGAAATAGAAGAAAAATTAATTGATGATTATAATATTAAGGCTAACTTTTTAAAAATTGGCCATCATGGTAGTGATACATCAACTAGTCTTAATTTTATTAAAGCAGTGAGTCCTGATATATCAATAATTTCTGTTGGTAAAAATAATCGTTATGGTCATCCGAAAGAAAGTGTATTAGAAACTTTAGCAGGTTACCAAGTATATAGAACAGATGAAAGTGGAACAATTGAAGTAAAAATAAAACAAAATAGGTATACTATTAAAACATATATACCTTAAATTTAATAGTGTTACTTTTAAGTAGCACTATTTTATATTTAAATAATTCTACATATAATAGATAAAAACTAAATTATCTTATGATAAAATATAGTTGTAGGAGGAAGAGTAATGAATAGTTTGGGTGAAAAAATCAAAAAGTTAAGAATAGAAAACAATTTAACGCAAGAAGAACTTGCTGATAAATTATATGTATCTAATAAAACTATTTCAAGTTGGGAATGTGATAGAACTATTCCGGATATTAATATGTTATTTAAATTATCTAGTATTTTTCATTGTAATTTATATTCTTTATTAGATCAAAATTATTATAATAATGTACCTTTAGAAATAGAGATTAAATTAAAGGTTGATGATAATGAATATAAAAGATTATTGAATCTATTAAAAGATAAAAGTAATAATATAAAAGATGTCATGGAAAAAGATATTTATTTTAAAATACCAATTAAAAAAGAATATAAAGAAACATTAAGAATTAGAAAAGAAAATGATTTATATATTTTAACTTATAAAAAAGAAAATAGTGATAAAACACGAGATGAATTTGAAACTATTATTGATAATTATGATAATTTAGAAAATATACTTTTAAATTTAGGATTAGAAAGGAAAGGAATTATAGAGAAAAAGAGAACTAAAATATTATATAAAAATAAATATGAATTTGCATTTGATGAAGTAAAAGATATCGGTAAATTTATTGAAATTGAAGTAAAAAATATTGAGCATAGTCATATAGAAGAAATTAATAAGTTAATGGATATTATAAATGAATTTAAAATTGATATAAATTTAATTACTGATAAAAAATATAATGAGTATTTGGAGAATTAATGAAAAGAGAAGAATTATTATATATAAAAAAAAGATTACAAGAATTAAAGAAGGAAAGAGATAAATCAACAAATTTTAATTCAGAAGAAGAACTTCAACAATCTAATCAAAGTGATTATAATTTGCTATTACGAATATTAAATAATTTTAAACTTTCAGAAACAAACGGAATTTATGTTTGTACAGATGCTTATTATTTTAGTCAATGGATAGGCCTTTTAGATTCTGAAACTTATAGTGTTCAAACTGCTATTGATTTTAAAGAAGTAGATGGAAGGTTTTATTGTGATGTTGAGGATAATAAATTTATTGTAGGAACAATGGATAAAGATGAAGCATTAAGATGGAAAGGTGATAGATATTATATTCCAGATTTTGAAAAAGAACATATTACATTAAATCCTTATAATACACCTGAAAATTTAAATGGCTATTTTGAAGTAAAAAAAGATTTTTGGGAGAATGCTGTAAAATATGGCCAAGAAAAAGCAAAGAGATTAATATTAAATAAATATCCAAGATTATAGGAAAAAATAACTATACAAAGAATAATTATTACCATAATATATAATACATTATATAATGTTTAAATAGAAAAGAGAGTGTGCACTCCCTTTTATTTTTTTGCCTTTTTATTTACGCCAATCATTCCAGCAAGTATACTAGTGACAAATAAAATTAAATAATAGATTAGGGTAGGGATACCTAGTCCTCCATTAAATAAAATAATTTTGATTAAAAACATAAGTACAATAAATATTGCTCCTATAATAAGTCCTTCAATTAAACCTTTTCGTTGCTTTTTAAAAGCATTAAAGAATGATAAAACAAAGAAGAGAATAATATTACTTACAAATAAGATTATTGATGTAATGCCACTATTTAAGCCTAAAAGGTTTAATAAACTTGTAATAAAGGTTAAAGCAAGTTCTACAATTAAAAATATGCCTACATATTTTAAATAATTTATTAATTTATTCATAAGATCACCTATTAAATTATAATAAAGTGATTAAAAATATATGAATAATACCATAATAATTGTAGGTGATCATATGGAATTATTCCAAGTCTTATTTAGAACTGCTTTCTTTTATTTTTATGTCATACTTTGTTACCGTTTAATGGGTAAAAGAGAAATAGGGCAGTTAGGAGTAATAGATTTAATGGTATCTATTTTAATTGCTGAATTAATAGCTATATCAATTGAAAATATAAAAGATAGTATATTCTTAACTATTGCTCCAATTGCCCTTTTAGTAGTATTAGAAATAGTTCTAGCGTTTATCTCTATTAAATCAAGAAAATTTAGAACATTCTTTGATGGTAAACCATCACTAATAATTTGTAATGGTAAGATAAACTATAATGAAATGGTTAAACAAAGATATAGTATGGATAACTTACTTTTAAGTTTGAGACAAAAAGAAATTAAAAATATAGAAGATGTAGAATATGCTTTTTTAGAGCCAAATGGTAAATTATCGATATTTAAATATAATTTGTTTAAAATTCCTTCATCTTATCCAATGCCTCTTATATTAGATGGCTCATTGCAAGAAAAAGCCTTAAAACATATTCATAAAACTAAAACTTGGCTAGAATATGCTATAAATAAACAAAATTTAAGAGTAGAAGATATCTTTTATTGCTTCTATAAAAACAAGAAATTATATATCATAAAAAGAAATGATTTGAAATAAAAATCATTTCTTTTTATGATAGAAAAGTTCAAAAATTGGTCAAAAGCGCTTGTGAATACATTTGTTTGTGTGATATAATTATATTGTCCAGGAGGTTATGGTTATGTTAGTTAATCGTGCATACAAATTTAGAATGTATCCAAGTGTAAAACAACAAGAATTAATAAATAAAACTATTGGTTGTTCAAGACTTGTTTATAATATAATGTTAAGTAAGAAGAAAGATAATTCTAAACTTACTAGTTTTGATATGATAAAAGAAATACCTAAATTATATAATGAATATCCATTCTTAAAAGAAGTGGATAATTGTTCATTAAGGAGTGCAATATTTGATTTAGAAAATGGTTTAAATAAATATTATAAAAAACAAGGAGGATATCCAAAATTTAAGAAAAAAGGAATAAAAGATAGTTATAGAACAAATTGTATAAAAAAAATATATAAAGATAAAATATAT
>CANPZJ010000023.1 GCA_947588795.1 uncultured Bacilli bacterium | reverse complement strand
GGCTTTAATAAAACCATTTTTCCGAAATGGTAACACACTACGCTATTGGCAGAGCCAATAACGGTGTGCAAAGGGAAAATTCCCTTTTGAAACCCTTTTATATAACATAATTAAGCAAGGCATAAGCCAAGCAAAATTATGTTTTTTTGAATTGCAAAATGTTGTAATTAAATTTTCCAAACAAAAATACATCTATTAATGTTTATCTTCTATCTTGAACTTGGACTATGCTTAGATACTGCTGCTCTTTGCTTAAGTTCATCAATGTGTAATTGCCTAATATTATCTATACAAGTCTTTAATTTTTTACCTTCTGGTGTAAGTTCAACACCATCTCTATTTAAGCCTAAAAATGTTGCTATTTCCAAGCCATGAGCACTCATATGAAATAAATCACCAAATCTTTGAAAATAACTTCCAATAGTTTCTTTTTGCATGCAATTAATTAAATCAGAAACAATTTGCTTATAATAATTAATTATTCGATTAATATTCATTTTACATCTATAATCTAATATGTTATTTTCATCAAAATTAAAGCAATTATTTTCAATAATATACTCTAATTCATTTAGAGTTAAACCATATAAAATACCTTTAAATTCAATATCATACAATTCATAAAAACTAAATTCTTCATTTTTAATTTCTGGCTCTTTAATTTCTATTGTGCCAAGTTCTGTTTCAAGTTCATTACTCATTTCTAACACATCATGCCAATCTTTCATTATTGAATCATATGTCAGTAAGTTTCTACTTTCAATTACTTCTTGAATTTTATTGTTGTCAATAACTTTATTTTTTACAAACATAAGTAGCCCCAATTTCTATCTACTTTTAACATTTACATTTGCATAATCTTCTTCAGATACTAAAGCAATATCTAAAATTCTATATCCATTTTCTTTAGCATATGCTTGAATATTAGCATATTCACTCTGATATTTTATAACTCTTTCATCATTTGCAGGTAAAGTCTTTTTTTCAACAAATATTATTTTTTCGTCATCATCTTGTCCCCAATAAACATAACAACTAATTTCCATAGAAATTTCTCCTTTACACACCAATTATAGCATATTTCTAGAAATTTTTACTATTTTAAATGTTAAATTTTACAATTTATTGTTTCAAAATGTAAAATATATAGTATAATTTATATTAGTTAGTAGTTATTACTACCTATTATTAAGTATGAGAAAAGTTATTCGACTTCTTCTCTATACGCTCCATGTTGAATTCTTTCGAACCATTATGGTTCGTTTTTTATTGCTGAAAAGTTGCCAAAAAATTGCCGAATAAATTGATAAAATAATTTTTTATAATTTGATTTTAAAAAATTATAGTGAACGAAAAGTAAACGAAAAGTGAACGATTAACTTTTTATTTTGCATTAGGAATTTAAAATATTAGACCACAAATGCTAATATTGAAAATAGTCATTAAAAATGATACTATTATAATATAAGAATTCTGTTCAATCCGAAGCTTTACGTTTAGTACGTAAAAGGTTTATGTAGGAAGAATGGAATTTTTCATTTAAATAGATTTTTTAAGAAATATCCTATATGAAATTAAATAAGAAATAACATAAAATAAAATATTTAAAACAAGACAAATATATGGTGATATTTTAAATACATATAATAAATCTATATTTAAATATATTTGGGGAAATAATAACAAAAGTATAGAACCAAACATACCTAATAAAAAGATAAATAAAGCTGGAATAATAACAGATTGCATTCTTCCTTTTTCTACTCCCCATTTATAAATACAAGGTACATTTGCGCACATCAAAAATGAAACACTAGTAAAGGCTAGAAAGCATATTCTTAGGGAATCTCCTAAATTGGCTACTTTTCCTCTAACTAAAATAGTAATAATAAAACTAACTAAAATACCTACTAAAATAGAAATAAAAGAATTTAAAAAGACAAATAAATATTTAGATAAAACAATATCTTTTCTTGTAGTAGGTAAAGATAGTAGATATTTATCTGAATCTGCATTTTCATCATAAGAAAAAGATGAGATACTATTCATACCAAAAAAGATTAAAAATAAAATTGAACCAATAGTAAAAATATCATTTTGCATAGATCCTATGGCAATTAAAATTATAAACATAATTATACTAAAAATAATATTACCTTTAAAATTTCTAAATACATATAAATCTTTTAACAATAAACCTTTAATAGTATTCATAATTATTCTCCCTTCACTAACATTAACATCATTTCTTCTAAAGTTGGTTTTCTTACATCTAACTTTGAATATTTTTTATGAAATTCATCTTTAGGATTTACTAAAATATAACACTCATTTTTATATTTTAAACATTTTAGATAGTCTTCTTTTTTTATCTTAGTAAGGTCATCTTCTAATAATTCAATTATGCCATATTCATTATCTATTTTATCTTTAGGTACATCTAAAATAATACTACCTTCATCAATAAATATTATTTCATCCGCAAGATGTTCTAAATCACTTGTTATATGGGTAGTCATTAAAATAGAATTTTCACCATTACTGACAAAATTATTAAATAGTTCAATTATTTCATAACGAAATATAGGGTCTAGTCCATTAGTAGGTTCATCTAAAATTAGTAGTTTAGGTTCATGAGCTATAGCACATAACACTTTAATTTTCATTTTCATTCCACTTGAAAATTCTTTTAGTGGTTTATTACAAGGTATTTTAAATTTTTTAATTGTATCGTAATATAATTTTTCATTCCAATTAGAATAAAAGTCTTTCATTAATTTATTAATATCATTAACATTTAAAATAGGTGAAAAGAAACTATCATCTAAAACTATACCAATTTGTTCACGTTCTTTTTTAGTTAAATTTATACTATCTTTACCAAATATTTTAATACTTCCTTTATCATAAGTCATTAAATTTAATATAGCTTTAATTGTCGTAGTTTTACCACTGCCATTTTCACCAATAAGACCAATAATTTTACCTGTAGGCAATTTTATATTAATTTGTTTTAAATTAAAATCTTGATAATTTTTTGTTAAATTTATAACTTCTAAATTATATTCCACTATATATCACCTATTAAAAGTATACCACATAATTATTTTAAATTTTGTTGAAATGCTTTAATATATCTTTTTCTCATAACAGGCAATACTTGAGAAGCTATTTCTATAGATACATCATTCATATTCATTTTGGAAGTATCTAAGAAAGTCATTGAATCTACACTTTCATTAAATAATTCTTTTAAAGCTTGCAAACTTTCATTATATTCGTTTATATTATCTTCATTTAAAAAGCTTCTTTTTTCTAGTGCCAAACTCGAATTATAATCTCTTCTTAAAGAAGTTAAAGAATCAGCATAAGTTACTACTAAAAAATCGATTAATTGTTTAGATAATTTTGCATATTTTTCTTTTATACTTAAATATACATCTTCTCTCATATCACCTTGAGAAAATATTCTATAATTCCATATTTGCCTATCATTTAATGATCTATCAATTAATATTATTTCTTTAGAAGATGAAAGAGCTATTTGCAATTGTTTATAAACTTCTTCCATGATTGCAATATTTCTATCAACTAATCCCATTTCATCAAAACTATTTTTTAAATTTTCCTTATAATATTTAGAGGTTGTAAATTCCTCTATCAAAGAAACATTAAAGCCTCCCTTTTTGAAGAAATCATATAAATTGTTTATTATTGTAGTTTTTCCTGTTCTAGGAGTACCAGTAAATTCAATAACAAAAGGTTTAGAAAGTGTTACTAATGATTTTAATCTTTGCAATTCAATCTTTTGAGCATGTAATTGTTTTAATTTTTTATAATAATCTTGATTATCTACAAAAATTGTATCTCTTAAAAATAAATCTTCTTTTTTATAAAATACTTTATCTAAAATGTCTTTTAATCTTTGAAATATAGGTAAATCTTTATCTTCTCCTTCTATTAAACTTTCATAAATACTTGTGTAATACCATCTTTGAAATTTCTCTCCCCTTTTAAATGCACTAAAATCTCTTTGGCCACTTTTTTCAAATTTTAAAAATAAGTCTTCCAAATTATTTATTTTATCTGCACAAATTACTAATTTATTTCTAAGAGGTAATTTTTTGGTTTCTTCAATTGTATGTTTTTTACGTTCTTCCCAAGATAGTGATTTATCAGGTTCAGATGCACCCATTACTAAGTTAGCAATATCTTTGCCAAACTTTTCTTCAATATCTTCAATTGTATATTTTGTATCTTCCACAACATCATGTAAATAACCGGCTGCAACTACATTATCATCATATCCAAACGATTCTAATAATTGGCCTACCCCAATTGGGTGTATTATCATCGGTTTATCAGGTTCACTTTTTCTAATTTGTCCCATATGAGCTTGTATTGCAAACAATTTTGCTTTTTCTTTAATATCCATAATTCTATTTACCTCCATATATTTTACTGCAAATTCGTATTTATTTTTTATTAAAATTCCTACATCTTTTTTAAAATTTTCATAATCTTTATCATAACAATATATTTTGGCATATCCATCCGTACCAAATTTTTGTGATACATGTTTATATGCTCTATTAATCATTTCATCTATGGATAAATCAGGGTAATGTTTAATAGTATAGGCATGTGTTCTTTTTAATACGGATATTATATCAGTATTTCTATCTGCAGATGAAACTATTTTGCCGTAATTACTTCTTGGTTCATATGTTAAACTTGCTCGATGGTCTTCTATTGCTTCTTTAATTATCTTTCTTTGTTCATAGGTAAAAAATTCTTTCATCCATTCATTTTCATAAAATAATTTAGCTGATAATATCTCATGATTATCTTTATCAATATGATGAGCTAAATCATGAAATGCCGCTACTACATAAACCATATCTAAATCAATATCATCAAATTGTCTAGCAAATTCTAAACTTCTTGCAATAACATATTTTATATGTTCAATTCCATGCCCAGAATCATTTTTACTATAAATTGGAAATATATTCTTTTCAACATAATCTATCAATTTTTTATTTATTGAAACCATTATTGCCTTCCCCCTAAATTAAAGTTCAATTCTATCTGCTCTCATATAAATTGTACCATAATTTTTTCCTTTTCCAAGAGGAATAAATATATTTTAAAAAAGAATTAACGTCTTAAAGTCAATTCTTTTTGTTTTAATTCTTCTTCATATTCTTTTAAACTCGCATTAGCGTTAATTCCTAAGGAAACTAATTTTTCGTGATCTTCTTTTAAATTAACTAAATCAAATTTTAACATTTTATCTATTATATATAAAGTTTTATCTGGATCATTTTGATAAGATTTATAAAGTTCTAAAGCCATCATATAAGCCGGTAAATAATAATAAGTTTCATTATTTATATCTTTGATACATAAATCCAAATTTTCTTCACTTATTCCTAATTCTTTTACTGTTTTTCTTAATTCAAATTCGTTTTTAAATTTTTCTTTTTCTGTATTCAGAATATCAATTAAATCTACAATACTACAACTTTGATCAACTATAATATTATGAGTACCTATAGAATATAAATAAATATTTTTATCTTTAGTTAAATCATAATAAAAATCTAATATCAAAAATTCCATTAAAACAGGTATTATTTCACTCCAATAATTATCAATATTATATTTATAATTATTACTTATAGCTATAACATGACCATATTCATGAACTATATCTAATAAATCATTAATAGTTTTACTTTGATATATTTTGATAAAATATTCATCTAAATACATTAATGGAATAGTTAAAGCTCTTGGATTATTGCTTGCTTTATATTTTTGAAAACTTAAATGATTATCTTTTTCTTTAAAGTGTTTCATAAAAGTATGATATAAATTACCACCAAGAGATTTATAAAAATCATGAGTTAAAGTAGTTAAATCATCTTTTGTAAAATTAATTAAACTAAGTTGTTTATTTGGGTAAATAAAAATACCATTTGATATATTGTAAAATTTTTCTAAATCAGGCCAAAGATAAAAAAACTGATATAAATATTTTTTACCTATACGATACATTTTTAAATAATCATTTTGAGGATTATGTATATCAAAATCAAAATTAGAACTTTCTTTAAGTAAAGAAATATCAGCATCAATTAGTTTTATTAATTTAGGGTTAGTTTCTCTACTTTTGGCTTCATACAAACTTCTTAAACATCTTTTAAAATCTTTATTTGTCCAAATGTATTTAGGCATAATAATTCACCTTGGTTAAATACTTTAACATAACTTTTAAACTATTACAATGTTTAAATATTTATATTTCTATATATTGTAGTATAATTAATTTAGATGCAGATATAGTTTAATGGTAAAATATGAGCTTCCCAAGCTTAAGTTACGGGTTCGATTCCCGCTATCTGCTCCAAAAAATATATTTCATCTCAATTTGAGATGATTTTTTATAAAATTCTAAAATAAATAAAAAAATAATTTTAGTTCTTAAAACTTATTATCATTATTTACTTTTAATTATATTAACGAGTAATTAATTTTCTCTTAATTAAAGTATCTTTAACATTGTTATTAATTTCACCAACACTTTTATTTGCATCAATAATTTCTAAGTTACCAAAAGAATTGAATAATTTTTCATAACCTTTTTTAGCATGCATTAACGATTCATAATTTTCGTGCTTATTTATTTCAGAATTTCTTTCTTTTATTCTACTTAAGGCTAAATCAACATCAACATCAAAATATAAAGTTAAATCTGGATTTTTAATAAAAAACAACATTTTTCTTATTAATTCTATAGATTCTATTCCATACATATAAGCATAAGCTAAATAACACATTAAATAACGATCACATAAAATATAATCAAATTTATTATCTTTAGGATGTATTTCTATTGTTTGTTTTAATATTTCTATTCCACTTTTAAATTCTATTAATAAATTTCTAATAAGACTTTTATTCATATCATTAAGAGGCATATATTCTATTTTAGATATAAAAACTCTATAGTTAGTGATAAGTTCATTATAAAGTAATTTTAATTGAGTGCTTTTTCCTGAACCATCTATTTCCGAAAAAACAATTATTTTTGGTTTATTTTGCATTTTAATTGCCTTCATTTCTAAAAATATTTAATATATTATAGTATTTTTTAAACATTGTAAATAAATATTTTATTATTTCTTATATATTACCATATGAATATCTTCATTTGTCTTTCCTTTTCCATCTACTATAAAACCAACTTTTTCATAACAATGAATGGCTCTTAAATTAGTTCTAAAAACATCCAATTTCATTCCATTTAAATGTAATTTGTCAAAAGCATATTTTAACAATGCTTTTATAGATTCCGTTCCATAGTACAAGTTTTGCTTTTTAGGAGTAATTGTAATTCCTAACTCACCTATATTATTATCTATTTTCATAATTTCAATATTTCCGATAAAATCTCCAGTTTGTTTCTCTATCATAGAATAACATAAAGCTTTTTCTTGCAATTTTAAATTTAACCAATCTAATTCTTCTTCATATGTATAAGTATGAACTTTGTGACTAATTTTACTAGCCACTTCAGGATCATTAACCATAACTAAATAATCATCAATTAATTTTTCATTTAATTTAACAAATAATATATTTTCAGATTCAAAAACAACTTGATATTCCATAATTACCACCATCTTTATTATAAACTAACTATTTGCTATAGTAAATTTTTTTCTAAATTTCTAAATTTTGCAATTTATTAATTATAAATCGCCATAATATTAATATGTGTGAATAAATTGTTGTCTTATAAGTATTTAAATGCTAAAATAAATGAGAAATTAAGGTGATATGTATGTTTAAATTAGTATCAAAATATAAACCTAGTGGCGACCAACCTGAAGCCATTAAAGAGTTAGTTGATGGTATCAACGAAGGCAAAAAACATCAAGTTTTACTGGGTGCAACAGGCACAGGCAAAACTTTTACGATTGCCAATGTAATTAAAGAGGTTAATAAGCCTACTCTAGTACTTGCTCACAATAAAACTTTAGCAGGTCAACTTTATAGTGAGTTTAAAGAGTTGTTTCCAGAAAACCATGTAGAATACTTTGTTTCATATTATGATTATTACCAACCCGAAGCATATGTACCATCAAGCGATACTTATATTGAAAAAGATGCTTCAATAAATGATGAAATAGATGAACTTAGACACGGAGCAACATCAGCATTAATAAATTATCGTGATGTTATTGTTGTAGCGTCTGTTTCTTGTATTTATGGTATTGGGGAAAAAGAAGAATACGAAAAAAGTATGCTAGTACTTACTATTGGTGATACCATTTCAAGAAATAAAATTATTGATAAATTAGTTGATATGACTTACGAACGCAGTGATTTAGATTTCCATCGTGGTACTTTTAGAGTAAGAGGAAACTCAATTGATATAGTACCCGTAAATGAAAAAGAATCTGGTATTAGAATTGAACTTGATGGTGATTTAGTTGAGGCCTTAACTGTATTTGATCCACTAACCGGTGCAATCAAAGAAGCTAAAAAAACAATTGCCATATCACCAGCATCACACTTTGTAACTAGTCCGGAAAAAATGGAAGAAGCTATCAAAAGAATTGAAGCCGAATGCCAAGAGCGAGTTAAATATTTTCACGATAATAATAAATTTATTGAAGAACAAAGAATTAAAGAAAGAGTTAATTATGATGTCGAAATGCTTAAAGAAACAGGATATTGTAATGGTGTTGAAAACTATGCAAGACACCTTGCATTAAGAGAAGAAGGCTCAATTCCACCTTGCTTAATTGATTATATGCCTGATGATTTTTTACTTGTAGTAGATGAATCACACGTAACTCTTCCGCAAGTAAGAGGTATGTATAATGGCGATAGAATGCGTAAACAAACTTTAGTAGATTATGGCTTTAGACTTCCAAGTGCTCTTGATAATAGACCACTTAAATTTAACGAATTTGAAAGTAAAATTAAAAATGCTATTTATGTTTCTGCTACTCCAGGTGATTATGAACTAGAAAAAGCTGACAATAAAGTTGTCGAACAAATTATTAGACCAACTGGACTTTTAGATCCAATTATTGAGGTTAGAAAAACCGAAGGTCAAATTGATGATATAATTGGAGAAATTAATAAACGAATTAAATTAAATGAAAGAGTTTTAATTACTACTCTAACTATTCGTATGAGTGAAGAGTTAACTAATTATTTAAAAGAAATGAATATTAAAGTAGCCTATCTTCACAATGAAATTAAAACTTTAGAAAGACTTAAAATAATTCACGATTTAAGATGTGGTATTTATGATGTAGTCGTAGGTATTAATCTTTTAAGAGAAGGTATAGACATCCCAGAGGTAAGTTTAATTTGTATTTTAGATGCTGATAAACAAGGTTTCTTACGAAGTGATCGATCTTTAATTCAAACTATTGGTAGATGTGCAAGAAACGAACATGGTAAAGTTATAATGTATGCTGATATGATAAGTGAAGCAATGAAAATTGCTATTGATGAAACTAAAAGAAGAAGAGAAATTCAAGAAGCATATAATAAAGAACATGGGATTATTCCAAAAACAATTAGTAAAGAAATAAAAGAAGTTATTTCAAATCAAATTGTAACTAAAGATAAGAAACAAAAATTAGGTAAAAAAGAAGCAATTAATATGATTGAAAAATTAGAAGAAGAAATGAAAGAAGCTGCTCGTAATCTTGATTTTGAAAGAGCAATGGAGTTAAGAGATATCTTATTTGAATTAAAAGGAGAAAATAAATTATGAAAGCGCTGATAACTGGAGCATCTTCTGGTATAGGAAGAGATATGGCTAGATACCTAGCTCAAAAAAATATTGATTTAATTTTAGTTGCTAGAAGAAAAGATATGCTTGAAAAATTACAAAAAGAATTAAAAGTAAATGTAAAAATTATTGCTCTTGATTTAGCAGTAGAAAAAAATGTTTATAAATTATATGATAATGTTAAAAATGATGATATCGATATTTTAATTAATAATGCCGGCTTTGGTTTATTTGGTGATTTTAATGAAACAGATTTAGATACTGAACTTAAAATGATTAATATTAATGTTAAAGCACCCCATATTTTAACTAAATTGTTTTTAAAAGATTTTATTAAGAAAGATAAAGGTTATATTTTAAATGCGGCATCTAGTGCTGGTTTTATGGCTGGACCTCATTTAAACACTTATTATGCCACCAAAAATTATTTATTAAAATTAACAATGGCAATTAATGAAGAATTAAGAGTTAAAAAAAGTAATGTTAAAATATGTGCTTTATGTCCTGGACCAGTTAATACCGAGTTTAATAAAGTAGCTCATGGTAAATTTAATGTTAAAGGAGCTTCTAGTGAATATGTAGCAAAGTATGCAATAGATAAAATGTTTAAAGGTAAAATGATTATTATTCCCACAATAAAAATGAAACTTGCTATTTTTGGTATAAGATTTATCCCTTATAGATTACAATTAATATTTGCATATCACATCCAAACAAGAAAAAACAAATCCTAAATTTTAACTTGGGATTTGTTTTTATTATATATTTCACATTTCTTTTCTAGCAATTTAAAATCACAACATCTATCACGGATAGTTTTAGCTAAAGTGTTATTTAAATATTTTGTATATAAAGTCTTAGCTCTTCCAAATAGCCTTTCATCATTACGATTTAGCCAAAATAATTGCTTTTTTAATAATGACAAATACATTTTCTCTTTTTTATTTTTACCCTTGGTATTCAATTCTATTTCAATTATATTATTTTTAGTAACTGGTAGCATATTATTAAAATTAATAACTCCAAGTTTACCATTATCTATTTTTAATAAGTCTAATTTTGTTTTTAGTTTTAAATGTTTAGGCTTAGGACTTGAAAGCGGTGCAAAATACATACATTTATTAACTTTAAATAGTACACCTACAAAAGGTCGTAATTCTTTATCTTTAAAATTATAAGGTACCTTACTATCAAATTTTCTTAAATAATCACAATAATCTT
>CANPZJ010000022.1 GCA_947588795.1 uncultured Bacilli bacterium | reverse complement strand
TTAGCGAAAAGATATTATAGATTATTCATATGTCTTTTTCAATGTTGTTGTGTTGCACTTCATTTTTAAATTAACAAGGCAAATTTTAGTTGAAAAAATATTCAAAAAAAGCTATAATATAGAACGCATTTTAAGAAAGGAACTTTTGCAATGGAAGGTAAAATTATATTAGAAAAACATCAAAATATTTGGCAAAAATTATATGAAGAATATTCTTATGCATTTCCCAATTATAAAGAATTTAGTATATCCATTGAAAAGTTTTTAAATAAATTAGCAGAAGATTTTCCTGATAATAGCAATATAGCTATAAATTATTATTTGAAGGGAGTAAGAAAAAACTTACGTAATTTAATTCATTGTTATTTGGAAGATAATAAAATATCTATTTTATTAAATTATATTACTAGTAATATAGATCTTAATAATGATGCCAAAAAAGAATTAGAAAAGTTAATAAATTGGTTTAAAGTGTTTTATTATACACCAACTCCTAATGTTATTATTGATTTAATAGATCAAAGTCCAATATTTAGAGAATTATTAGAAATATTTGTTAACAAAAATATAGAAAAAATTAAAAAATATGATTTAGATATATTATTTAATAATGAGTTAATTATATTATTTGTTGAAATTTATTGTACTTTAAATAAAATAGATTTAGAAAGTCCAAATGAGTTTGCTAATGATAGCATAGATAAAGAAGATGGCATAAATATTAATGATATTTTAACAGAGCAAAGAAATATTTTATCTTCTTATGAAGAAAATAAAGATGAACAAAATAAAAGTTATTATTTAGAAAAGTCAACTGAAAAAAATTTACCAGATTTTTTACCTACTGGATCAGATGCTTTTGTAGCTGAAATTAAAAGTAAAAAATTAAATGTATTAACTAGAGAGCAAGAACAAGAATTATTTAGTAAAATTAAAAATGGTGATGCAGAAGCCTATAAATATTTTTATGAGCATAATTGTCGTTTAGTTATTAGTATTGCTAAAAAATATCGTAATTCACGTGTAGAGTATGATGATTTAATCCAAGAAGGTTGTATTGGTTTAATGACCGCAATTGAAAAATTTGAAGTTGAAAGAGGTTTTAAATTTTCTACCTATGCAACTTGGTGGATTAGACAAGCAATAATAAAAGCTTTGAATAAATATGGTAAAAAAACTGGCGTTTCTTTTAATAAAAATGCTGATTTAGTTCGCTATCGCAAAAATGTTGAAGCTTATGCTGATATTTTAGGAAGAAATCCAACTGATAATGAAATCGCTGAACATTTTGATTTATCTATATATGAAGTACAAGAAAACAACCAATTGTTATTAACTGATTGCAGTATTAATCAAAATATAAATTCGGAAGATGAGAGTGAATTAGGAGAATTTATTTGTGATGATAGAGTTCAAGTTGAAAGTGAAACTATAATTCATAATTTATCTTTTGAAATGCAAGATTTATTTAAAAAAGCTGGTCTTAATGATCAAGAAATTTTGGTTTTAATTTATCTTTGGGGATTAAATAATCAAGAAGAAAAGACTTTATCAGCTGTTGGTAAATTATTTGGCTTTACGAGAGAAAGATCACGACAAATTGAAGCTAAAGCTATTAAAAAAATACGAAAATATTCTGGAACTAAAGATTTTGCAGTTTATCTAGATAATCCAGATAAAGCTTTAGAAAGATTAAACAAATTAGTTGTTTGGCATTATGAAAATCCTCATTCTAATATTATATATGGTATAGATACAAGTAAAATAGATTTAACAGCTAAAAAAGAGTCCAAAAAATCCACTATTGATTTTAAAACTAGAAAACCAGAAAATTATTTATATAAACTTCTTAAACAATATAAAAAAGCTGATATTGATGCTATAGTAAGAAGTTTATCAGAAGATGAACAAAAAGTTCTAGCTATTCGTGAAGAGTATTATAATAATCCAACTATGTATTCCTCTTGGAATAGTGATATTATTAAAAAAAATTATAGTGATATTTTAGCTAAAATTCGTTATCGTTTAAATAGTACTGAGAAAAAGATAAAATCATCAAGTATTTATAATTTAGTTTTTTGTAAGAATTATACTAAAAGTGAAATAGATTTAGCTATTAGTATGTTAAATTATCAAGATAAAGAAATAATTAAATCACGTTATGGAACAGATTTAAATAATCCTGTACCAAGTGGTGAATGGGATTTTAAAAAATATGGTGATGCTTTTTATGGAGAAGTTATTCCTCATATTATTAATAATTTAAAATTAATTTCTCATCAAAATCAAAAATTAGAAGAAAAAATTATGACTTTATTAGCTGATGAAGAATTAGATAGCAATTTAAAAGCAATTTATATAAAAGCATTAAAGTTATTAAAAATACCAGAAATAAAATTATTATTACAAGAATTTAGTACAAAAGAATCTATTGTTTTTGCTTTATATCTTTTAAAATATTTTGAAAATATAGAATTTAATATTGAAGATTTTATAGATATAATTGTGATAAGTAAAGAAGAATTAAATGAAAGTATAAAAAAATCTTTAATATATATGAAAGAACATTTAGAAGAATTTGCTAAAATAAAAGAAGAATTATATTATTTTGATGAAAATAGTGATGAAAAAAAATTAAGTAGAAAATAACCTACTTAATTTTTTTCTAATAACTTTAAGCCAACTTCATTAACAGGACCAGCCCCAATGGTAATGACTAAGTCATTATCTTGTAAGTTTTCTTTTAAGTATTCAACTATTTTATTAAAACTATCGATGTATCTAACATTTGGATTACTTTTCTTTATTAAATCAACTAAATCACTTTCTTTAACATTATATGTATTTATCTCTCTAGCAGGGTATATTGGGGCAATTATGATATTATCAAAGTTCTTTAAGACATCAGCAAATTCTTCTAAATGTTCTTTAGTTCTAGAATAAGTATGTGATTGAAAGATGGCCCAATTTTGATGACATTTAATATTTTTGGCAGAATTATAAGTAGATTTAATTTCGGTTGGATGATGAGCATAATCATCATAGACTAAAATATTATTTTTATAAGTACCTAAAAGTTCAAATCTTCTTTCTACACCTCTATATTCATTAATACCTTTTATAATAGATTCTTTACTTATATTATAAAAAATACAAATAGCAGTAGTAGCTAGGGCATTATAAATATTATGATTACCTAAAATATTTAAATGCAAAGATATATATAATTCATTATTATAATAAATATCAAATACTGGATGACCTAAATCATCATAAGTAATATTTTTAGCAACTAAGTTAGCATCGGTATTATTAATGCCATAAGTTAAAATATTTATATTATTTGGATAATCTATACTCATGGTATTTTCATCATCACTGTTTAATACAAGTAGTCCATTTTCAGGTAAAAGATGAGCATACTTAGTAAATGATTTTTTAACATTAGCCATATTTTTAAAATAATCTAAATGATCATCATCAATATTTAATATTACTTCACTAGTAGGATAAAAAGATAAAAAAGAATCAACATATTCACAAGCTTCCATAATAAAATATTTATTGCCTCCAACAAAATAATTAGAATTTATTTTAGGTAGTATTGCTCCAATTTGAATAGTAGGATTTTTTTGATCTTCTAAAAAGCAAGATGAAATCATACCAGTAGTAGTAGATTTACCATGCGTACCAGATATACATATAACATTTTCATAATCTTTCGTAATTAGTCCCAAAAATTTAGCACGCTCATACATTTCTTTATGTAACTCTTTAGCTCTTTTTATCTCGGAATGATTTTCACTAATTGCCGCTGTATAAACAATGATATCAGCATCATCTACTAAAGTAGGATCTTCCCCAATTACGACATTTATTCCTTTATCTTTAAGCATTTGGATATTTTTAGACATTGATGCATCACTACCAGTTATAACATTACCTTTTTCATGCATAATCTCAGCAATACCACTCATGGATATTCCACCAATACCTATCATATGAATTTTTTGATCTTTAAACATAAATCTACTTCTTCTTTCTATAAATATATTATAATATGATTTATTTTTTATGACAATAAGATTAGAAATTTTAGCAAATTTTTTCTTTACATTTAATTACCTGTCAAGTAGCAAAAATTTTTTTAATTTTTTAATATTTTTTTATTATGCGATACTATCTAAGCAAAAATGTTTTTTTTCTTAAAAATTTTATTTTTTTAAAAATGTTCGTTTGACAATTTGTAAAAAAATGCTAAAAAAAACATTGCTAATTTTTTTATCTTGTATGATAATTAAGTTAGTTAAAGGAGAGGTAGTAAAGAAATGAAGGTAGAAGTAGGAAACGATTTAATCGTTGTTAAAAGAAGTGGCCAAAGAGTCCTTTTTAACGAGGCTAAAATAGCCTTAGCCATAAAAAAAGGATTTGATAGCGTTTATGAAAACTATGACGAAAAAATAGTTAATAAAGTTAAAGAAAAAGTTATAAAGTATATTGAAAAAGAATATCAAGAAAGAAAAACAATTGGTATTGAAGAAATTCAAGATATAATTGAAAAAGAACTTAAAAAAACAGATGAAGAAGTTTATAAATCTTTCTCAGAATACAGGGAAAGAAGAGCAGCGTCAAGAGAAGCTTTTGTTGTAAAGCAACAACATAAATTTGTTAAAGCCATTGAATCTTTAGGATTAAAATCTGCGAAAGAAGAAAATTCTAAAAGAGAAAATGCTAATGTTGATGGTGATGGCCCAATGGGTACAATGTTACACTTTGGTTCAACTGTATCAAAAGAATTTGCGAAAGCTTATTTAATGGATGCGAAATATGCCAGAGCTCATGATGAAGGGGCAATACATATTCATGATTTAGATTTTCTAGCCATGGGTACAACAACCTGTAATCAAATCGATTTGGAAAAATTATTCAAAAATGGTTTTTCAACTGGACATGGTTTTTTAAGAACACCAAATGATATTATGAGTTATACAGCCCTTGCAGCAATATGTATTCAAGCTAACCAAAATGATCAACATGGTGGTCAAAGTATTCCAATGTTTGATTATTATATGGCCCCAGGTGTTAAAAAAACATTTAAAAAGCAATTAAAACAAATGCTATATGATTACTTAGATTTAGAAGGATTTCTTGGCGAAATTGATTTTGATAAAGTAGTTGAGAAAATAAATGAACTTGATTCTATTGAAATACCAGTCGTAGATACATTTAAAGAATTTATTACTAGTGAAAGATTAGAAGAATTATTTACTAAATCTTATGATAAGGCTTTAGCAAAAACAGATCGAATTACTTATCAAGCTATGGAGGCATTTATTCACAATTTAAATACAATGCATTCAAGAGCTGGTGCCCAAGTACCATTCTCATCAGTTAACTTTGGTACTGATACATCACCTGAAGGTAGAATGGTTATTAAGAATTTCTTATTAGCAACTGATGCTGGTCTTGGTCAAGGTGAAACACCAATATTCCCAATTTCAATATTCAAATTAAAAGAGGGTGTAAGTTATAATAAAGAAGATCCTAATTATGATTTATTTAAACTAGCTTGTAAAGTATCTGCTAAAAGATTATTCCCTAATTTCTCATTTTTAGATTCATCTTTTAATAAACCATATTTAAAAGAAGGAGATCCTAAAACAGAAGTTGGTTATATGGGATGTCGTACGAGAGTTATTGGTAATGTTTGCTATCCTGATAAACAAATTACCCCAGGAAGAGGAAACTTATCATTTACAACCATTAACTTACCAAGAATTGGTATTAAACATGGTATTGCTCTAGGAGAAAGAGATAAAGCCGATATGAAAGGCTTCTACGAAGAACTCGATGAAATGCTTGATTTATGTAAAGGCCAATTATTACAAAGATTTGATATTCAATGTAGTAAAAGTGTTGATAACTTTAAATTCTTATTAGGTTCTCATGTATGGCTTGATTCAGAAAAACTTGAACCAGGACAAAAAATTAGAAAGATTTTAAAACACGGTACATTATCAATCGGATTTATTGGTCTTGCTGAATGTTTAAAAGCTTTAATTGGTGAACATCATGGTGAATCAGAGAAAGCCCAAAAATTAGGTTTAGAGATTATTAAGCATATGAGAGATAAATGTGATGAGTATTCTGAAGAAATGAAATTAAACTTTACTTGTCTTGCAACTCCAGCAGAAGGCTTATCAGGAAGATTTGTTGGCATTGATAGATCAATTTATGGCAAGTTAAAAGGTATAACAGATAGAGAATATTATACTAATTCATTCCACGTTCCAGTATACTATCACACCACTATTGAACATAAACTAGAGGTGGAAGGAAAATATCATAAATTAACTAATGCAGGTCATATATCTTATATAGAAATAGATGGTGATACTGCTAATAATGTTGAAGCATTTGAGAAGATTATTCGTATAATGCATGATAATGATATCGGTTATGGTGCCGTTAACCACCCAGTAGATCGTGATCCGGTTTGTGGTTATGTCGGTGTTATAAATAATGTATGTCCAAGATGTGGCAGACATGATTTTGAAGGGGTACCGGTTGAAACAATTAGTCATCTAGATTGTAATTGCTAAAATAAGATAAGGAGGAGGAAATATTATGGAAGCAGTTAAAAAAGTAAAAATGGTTGGTGAAGGAGTTGGATTTGAAAGAATCCGTCGTATTACAGGTTATCTAGTTGGTACAACAGAAAGATTTAATAACGCTAAAAAAGCTGAAGAAAAAGATCGTGTTAAACATACACTAAGCGAAAAAGTAAATCACGCAGCATAGTTGGTGTAAAAATGACAATTAGACTCGCAGCACCACTTCAAAGTGATAGTGTTGTTGATGGCTTTGGCATAAGGACAGTTATATGGACACAAGGATGTTCTCATGATTGTCCTTTTTGTCAAAATCCCCAAACACATAATTTTGAAGGTGGAGAAGAAGTAGACTTAAAAGAAATATTTACGGAACTTGATAATTTACATAACCAAGATGGAATTACTTTAAGTGGAGGAGATCCTCTATTTCAAATAGAACCAGTCGTAGAAATTGCCAAACACGCTAAAAAAATCGGCTTAAATGTTTGGTGTTATACCGGTTTTACTTATGAAAAAGTATTAGAAATGGGTAAAAAAAATCCCAAATATTTAGAACTATTAAATTATTTAGATGTTCTAGTAGATGGTAGATTTGAAATAGCTAAAAAAGATTTAAATCTTTTATTTAGAGGTTCAAGTAATCAAAGACTTATCAATGTACCAGAAACTTTAAAACAAAATAAAATAGTAATAATACCAGAAAGTGATGGTATTATTGAAAGCTTTAAAAATAAAGATAAATTATATATTTAATGATAAAAAGTCTCTAAAAATAGAGATTTTTTTAATTTTTGGCACTTTTTAAAGAAATTTACGCGAAAAAAAGGAAATTGGCCTCCTAGTGCACTATATATATAAGTGAAGGGAGGTGAAATTATCCTATGATTTCTGAAGCTAAAGAAGAAACTTTTTTGATGCAAGATTCAATCTTTAAAGCAATTGTTGTTAATGAAAAAGATACGAGATTACTTGATTATATTTTATCAGATATTTTAGAAGAAAAAGTACACGTATTGAAGTTTGTTCCAACTGAACTAAAAATAAGAAGAAAAAGTGAAAGATTAAAAGTAACAGATTTAATAGTTGAGTCAGATAGTGGTAAGCATATTTTAGTTGAGTTAAATAGTAATTTTAGTAAAAGTACCAAAGTAAGAAACTTATCATACTATGCATCATATTATTCGCAAATAGTAGAAAAAAGTGAAAAATATGATGAGAGTTTAGAAACAGTTTTAATAAACTTAAATCATGATAGTAAAGTAGAGTCAGATAAAAAAACTTATTTACTAAAGTGTCTAGAAGATGAGAGTATATATACTAATACATTTAAGATAATTAACATCAATCTTGTTAAGTACAAAGAGCTATGGTATGATGAATGTATAAAAGGAAACAAAGAACATATACATCTAGTAATGTTAAATGCTAATATGGAAGAGATGAAAGAATTAGGCAAAAAAGATAAAGTGGTAAAGGAGTTTGAAGAGAGAATGTTAACATTAACAAAAGATGGCGTAGTAATAAATCATTTAAGTTATGAAGAAGACCAAGAAAAGATAAGAAGATCAGAAATATCTGAAGCAAGAGATGAAGGCGTAGCAGAAGAAAAAGACAATATTGCTATTAATATGTTAAAAAAGAATATGAATACTAAGGATATTATAGAAATAACTGGTCTTAGTGAAAAAGAACTAAAAAAATTAAAAAGTAATTTATAAATTTAGAAATATAAATTGCTTTTTTTTAATAATTAAGTATATAATTTATTATGAAAAAGGTGATTTTATGTTAGAAAACAAAAAAATATTAATTTTAGGGTTAGCAAGAAGTGGTTACCATATTGCTAAATTATTAACAACTAATAACAGTACTAATGAGATAATAGCAACCGATAAAAACTTACCAGCTTTTAGTATTTTAAATGAATTAGAAGAATTAAAAATCAAATTTGTTCAAAGTGAGACAGCGGAAGAAATACTTGATGATACTTTTGATTTAGTTATTAAAAATCCTGGAATTGAACCAACTCATCCTTGTGTAGTAAAAGCAAATAATTTGAATATACCTATAGTTAATGAAATGGAAGTTGCTTATCATTATTTACCAGAAGATGTAAAAATAATTGGGATAACTGGTTCTAATGGTAAGACTACTACAACTACTATGATATATGATTTAATGAAAATGCATCATTTACCAGTAATACTTGGTGGTAATATTGGCTATCCTTTATCGGAAATAGTTCCAATGGTCAGAAAGGGAGATATTTTAGTATTAGAAATTTCTGATCATCAATTATATAATTTAAAAGATTTTAAAACAGATATAAGTGTCCTTACTAATTTATGTCCAACCCATCTAGATTTTCATGGTAATTATGAAAATTATATAAATGTAAAGAAGAAAATATTTAATCATCACACCTTTAAAGATATAGCAATAATAAATAATAGTAATGAAGATAGTTTAAGAATAACTAAAGATATTAAATCTAGTAAAGTATATTTTAATAATGAAGAAAATTATTATAATGATGAAGGTATTTATATAAATAATGAATTAGTAATTAATTTAGCTGATATTAAAATTAAAGGAACTCATAATTATGAAAATATTTTAGCATCTCTTTTAGTTTTAAAAGAATTTGCTTTTGATAAAAAGATAATTAAAGAATATTTAGGTAAATTTAATGGGGTAGAACATCGGTTAGAAGTAGTAGATAGTAATAGTGATATTAAATTTTATAATGATTCTAAAGCGACTAATCCAACCTCTACTTTAATTGCTTTAAAAACAATGAAAATGCCAACCCATTTAATTTTAGGAGGTAAAGAGCGAAGTCAAGACTTTAATGAATTAAATGATGAGATAAAAGTAGTTAAAAAAATATATGCAATTGGGGAAGTAACTGATCGTGTATATGAATATGCAAGTAATTTAAATATACCTTGTGTCAAGTGTTATACATTAGATAGAGCCATGTTAGAAATTAAAAATAATGTGCAAAATAACGAAATAGTCTTATTATCTCCAGCAAGTGCATCATGGGATCAATATGATAAATTTGAAACAAGAGGAGAAGAATTTAAAAAACTAGTTGAAAAATATTTCAATTAAAGTTATAATAATTATAAATAGTAAAAGGGGCTGTAATTATGAATAATGAAAATAATAATAGTACGGTTTTAGGAAGTACAACTCCAAATCCTGTGCCAAATCCTGTACCAGAAAATGGAGTTGAAAATTTAGGAAGTGTTGTTAATCCAAATCAAGGAATTAATAATACGAATGGTGTTAATCCAATACCAACACCAATTAATCCTACACCAGTGACTCCGGAACCTATACCAGAGCCAGTGGTACCAGATGTGAATCAAAATATAAATCCATCTCCAGTAGTAAATGGTGGTACAATTAATAATAATCCAATAAATAATAATGTTCCAAATATAGAACCAACTATGGCATCTCAACCTGTGGAGCCATCAGTTGAAGTACCAGCACAACCACCAGTAGCGCCATCAATGGATGCACCAATTCCACCACAACCTAGTATGGAAAATAATAGTGTACCTCCAGTAGTGCCACAACCTGCATACACTAATCCTCAAACAATAAATCAAAATACGATTGGTACAACTCCACCAATTTCCTATGAGCCAGAAAAAAAGCCAAAAGCTAAAAATAATAATAAAATATTATTTATTATTATAATTGTTTTAGTTTTAGCTGTAGTAGGATTTGGTACATATTATGTTTTAAAATATACTGATTTATTAAATAATAATGCGAAAGATGTAACTATAACTACTAAAAATTTAGAATTTAATATGGGAAATGAATTATCTTCAAATGTTGCCGATTATGCTGAAATAAGTGGAACAGAGTATACAAATTGTAATGTTGATTATGGAAATATTGATATTAATAAAGCTGGTGTTTATGAATATACTGTTAGTTGTGGTGAAGTAAAAAAGAGTGGAAAAATTACTATTTTAGATACTACATCTTTAAAAGTAACATTAACAGATGTTTATAAAGTAAAAGGCGATGATCTTGATGTTAAAGAATTTGCCCAAGCAAATACTAATTATAATTATGAATTTGTGGAAGCAGCAGAAGTAGAAAAATATCTTGATTCTGAACCAGGAACTTATCCAATTAAGATAAAAGTAACAGATAATGCAACTAATAAATCTGTTGAAGTTGATGGCAATTTAATTATTTTAAGTTATCCATTAAAAGGTTTCTTAACTTGTTCATCAAAAGAACAAAATGTTGAAAATTATAGTGCTAAAATGATAGTAAATGAAAAGTTTGCAATATTAAATGGTGGAACAATAGCTAATGCTTATGGAAATCTTACTTACGAAATATATACATTTAGTTTTACAGATGAGCAAGAATTTACAAAATTACTAGACGAATATAATAATAGTGGTACAGTAAATATTAATAATATTACTGGTAATACTGAAATTGATGAATCTAAAAAAACTATAACTATTACTAATTTGAGAAAAAATGAAGAAGTAATAGCAGAATATGGAGCCGATAATTTAAAAAGTTATGATACGATAAAAAAATATTTTAATGGTGATCCAGCAAATAATACACAAGGATTAGGTTACGATTGCAAATATGAAAAGAAACAATAAAAAATATTGCTTCTTTTTTTAAAATCATATTATGTTCATCTTGATTTTCGGGGGGGGTATACTATAATAATCTTATAGATAATAGAGGTTATTATAGATGAGAGAAAATAAAAAGAGAGTAATAATAACACTGTTAATAATAGTAAGTATGATTACTATCTTTTTTACATTTAAAACATTTATAAATAAACCATTAAAAGAATTACCAGAAGTAAAATTAAG
>CANPZJ010000021.1 GCA_947588795.1 uncultured Bacilli bacterium | reverse complement strand
TAATATCTTCTTTCATCTAGTGTATCTTGTTTTCCATAAAACTTTTCACACTATCATATCTAACATACTTTTATCAGCATAATTATCTATTATAATTAATTCTTTTTTTGCTTCTTTTAATATGTCTAATATCTTAGAGTATGAATCGTATATTTGCCCATTAAAATATATTTCATTACTTTTTCTTTTCTCTTCAAATTTATCGAATGATTCTTGTAATAATTTTATATCTTCATCATGTTTAATTACTAAATTATTTATATACTTTTGTTCAATTAATTCATTTGATATATATTTTCGCATTAATACAAATGCATCCATTATTGCTATGCTAGTTTCTACTGCTACTTTAGTTTTTAATATTGTTGCTAACATTGCAACTCCTTGTTCAGTAAAAACTCTCACTTTATATCTTCTACCACCATGAGTATTTAAACTTGAGGTCGAAAATTTCGACCTCAAGTCATTTAGTTCTTCTAATGTTATGAAAAATGAAAATCTCTCTGGAAACTTTTTTGGATTATTTCTAACTGCTTCATTAATTCTTTTGGTTTCCACATTATAAAGTATTGCTAAATCACTGTCTAGCATTACTTGTTTACCTCTGATTTCATAAATCATATTAGTTATATTTTTGTTATTTACAGTTAAACTATTCATACCAATTCCCCCCAATCTAGTTTAAATGTAAATTAACTATACTACCACGAACATATATTTGTCAATAATGATTTTAAAAAAAGAAGAATTAACTTAATAATTTTGCTAATTCTTCCTTTTCACTTTGTAATTTTTCTTGTTCTTTTTCAACTAAATCTTTTGGAGCTTTACTAACAAAATTTTGATTTGATAATAACCCTTCTCTTTTCTTAATTGAATTTTTTAATTCTGCAATTTGTTTCTCTTTTAAAGCTTCTTCTTCTTTGCTTACTACTTTTTCATAATAGATAATTGCTTCATAATTTTTAGAATTTACTTTAAATTTAGTAATATCTAAATCATTATCTACTAATCTTTCTTGTAATTTTAACATCTTAATAATTAAATCATTACCATTATTAACTTTAACTTGATATGTTTTACTTATATTATTTTCTTTTATTGTATTTCTAAAGTTTTTAATAAACTCAATTGTATCATCAATTAATAATTCTTCTTTGAATATTTGTTTTTTATCATATAATGGATAACTACTAATCATAATATTTTCGGCATCTTTAACTGGTAAATATTCATAAATAGCATCAGTTACATAAGGCATAAATGGATGTAGCATTTTTAAAATACAAGTTAAAGTATATAAAAGTGTACTCTTAGTATTATCTTCATCTATACTAAACTTAGCCATTTCAATATAATTATCACAGAAATCATTCCAAATAAATGAGTATATTATGGCATTAACATTATTAAATTCAAATTTTTCCATATATTTAGTAACATCTTTAATTGTATGATTAAGTTTAGTTAAAATCCATTTATCAGCATCGTTTAGATTTTCTAATTTTATTTCTTTAACACTTTCAATATTCATTAAAACAAAACGAGATGCATTCCATAACTTATTAATAAAATTCCAAGTTGATTTTAATCTTTCTTCATCAAATCTTAGATCCATTCCGGGAGCAGTTGTCGTCGTTAAATAATATCTTAAAGCATCAGCACCATATTTTTCGATCATATCCATCGGATCTACCCCATTACCTAAAGATTTACTCATTTTACGACCTAATTTATCTCTAATTAAACCATGAATTAGGCAATGTTCAAAAGGTCTTTTATCCGTAAATTTTAAACTTTGGAAAGTCATCCGGCAAACCCAGAAGAAAATAATATCATAACCAGTAACTAGCGTATCAGTTGGAAAATAACGTTTATATAAATCAGTCTCATCTGGCCAACCCATTGTTGCAAATGGCCAAAGCGCAGAAGAAAACCAAGTATCTAACACATCTTCATCTTGATGCCATCCATCACCCTTAGGTGAATCCATACCAACATAAACCTCATCATCCTTATACCACGCTGGTATTTGATGTCCCCACCAAAGTTGACGGGAAATACACCAATCGTGACAATCACTCATCCAATTATTCATAATTTTTTCAAAGCGTGGTGGAATAAAGTTTACTTTATTATCTTTATCTTTTTGATTTTCGACTACTCTTTTTGCAAGTTTATCCATCTTAACAAACCATTGTAGTGATAGATATGGTTCAACCATCGCATCAGTTCTTTCGGAATGACCTACAGAGTGCGTAATTTCTTCTATTTTAATAAGTAAATCTTGCATCTTTAAATCATTTATTAATTTTTCACGACAAGCAAAGCGATCCATGCCTACATATGAAAGAGCATTTTCATTCATCGTGCCATCTTCATTTAAAACTTTAATACGTTCTAAATTATGTCTTAAACCAACTTCAAAGTCATTTGGATCATGAGCAGGCGTAATTTTAACAACACCAGTACCAAACTTTGGGTCAGCATGTTCATCACCAATTATCGGAATTAATTTACCCACAATAGGTAATATAACATTTTTACCAATTAAATCTTTATAACGCTCATCATCTGGATTAACCGCTACTGCAGTATCACCAAATAAAGTTTCTGGTCTCGTTGTTGCTACTTCTAAATAATCTTTAGACCCTTCAATATAATATTTTAAATGATAAAAAGCACCAGGAACATCTTTATAAATAACTTCTTCATTAGATAGAGCTGTTTTAGCAACTGGATCCCAGTTGATTATTTTCTCTCCGCGATAAATTAATCCTTCTTCATATAATTTAACAAAGACATATCTTACCGCTTTAGCCATTCCTTCATCTAAAGTAAATCTTTCTTTTGCTAAATCAACAGAAAGGCCTAATTTTGCCCATTGTTCATGAATAATACTTTTATGTTCATCAGTCCATTTAAAGCATTCTTTTAAGAAGCCTTCTCGACCTAGTTCATATTTATTTATTCCTGATTCTTTTAATCTGCCAACAACTTTAGCTTCAGTTGCAATTGCCGCATGATCAGTACCAGGAAGCCACAAGCAATCATAACCTTGCATTCTTTTAAAACGAATTATAATATCTTGAAGGGCAGTATCCCAAGCATGGCCTAAATGTAATTTACCAGTTACATTAGGAGGTGGTATAACTATTGAATAAGGTTTCTTTGATGTATCACCAGATGCAAAATAATTATTCTTAAGCCAATTATCATATCTATTTTTTTCTATTAATTCATGATTATATTTAGTATCTAACATTTTAACATCTCACTCTCTTTCTTACTTTATTATCTAATCTACTATAAACAATATTTTTTAATTCATTAAAGAAATCAATACTATTTTCATCAACTTCTACATTATCAAAAAGCCTATCTAAATAACCTTTTTCTTTTAATAATTCATAACTTTCTAAATAATTAAAATCATATATAAAACCACAAAGGACTAAAAAATTATCTGATTTGGTTTCTTGTGGTAATCTTCTTACTAATTTTTGATTCATAAAATCATCTAAATAATTAGGTAATAATTTATCTTTTTGGAAGACAAATGGTGATATTAAAGAAGCCATATAGTATATATCAATTTTATCTATATCCCTAATTAAATATACAAACATTTTCGTATAATCATCTAAAGATGGAATATCATCACTATGCTTATTGTGATAATAAATAGATGTTTTTATTATTTCATCAATATTTTGCCTATTATTATATTCTCTTATATGTCCTTTCTCAAATAAATATTTAATACCATAATCACTATGATCAAATTTAAAATCGGAAAAACTATTATTAACTTGTATTTGATAAAATCTACCAATATCATGTAACAAAGCAATTTTTAATAATATTTCAGTATCTTCTTTACATAAATTTAATTTGTTAGCTATTTCTTTGGCTAATTCAATTACTCTATAAGTATGATTTATTTTATTTAATACTTTCGGATTATTTAAATCAAACTCTCCAACATAATTAGCAAAATTTAATAGTGCTTTATCCATTTCATCACTTCTTTCCAAGAAAAAAGATGCTACCAAAGGGTGAGAATAATCCCACGGTACCACCTTTATTTAAGCTTTAAATTATAACGCATTTCTGCTTTTTATACTCCGAATAGCAACAAATATATTATTTTTTATTTAGTTTGCACCAACCACTAACTCTCTTTATAATACTTTAATATATTTCTCTTTCATCAACATATAAATTTCTTAAAATATTTTAGCAAATAATTTTTATTAATTCAAGTAGTCGATAACTTCATCATCTAATTTTATTACTACTTGATTACCTTTAGTTTCTAATGTTAATTTACCATTTTTATTAACCGGAATATTTTTAATATAATTACTATTTAAATCATTATATATATAAATTGTATTATTGGTAATTAATCCAATATATTTATCATATATAGCATAGTCAGTAAAGTTAAAATTATTTAAATATTCTCTTCCTTCATAATTATATATTTTAATTCTATTATTTTTCTTTGTTATAATAAAATTATCATTATAATCCACTATTGGTTCTTCATACTTACTACTAATTGGCATATTTTCTTTATTTATTAAAAACCATTTATCATCTTTTAAAGCAATAAAATTATCTGTTTTTAAGCCATCTTCATCAAAGTTATTTAAAATACCTAAAAAATTATATTCAAAGGGAATTAAAGCCTCTAATGTTTCACCTATACTAATAATTCCCCATAATTTATTTTCATTTTGAATAATATAAAGATTATTTTTCAAATTTGTATTATAATTTTTAATTTGTAAATATTTTTGTAAAGAACGACCAGTATTAACATCAAACAAATAATTTAAAGCACCATCTCTTATAAAAGTATAAGCATTATTATTTTCTACTTTTTCTAAAGTACCATCTTTATAATAATTAATATCATATTCATCATCATCGATAGTAAGATTAGCTAAGTCACATTTATTAGTTTGACATTCATAATTACTAATTAATTTATCATTATCATCATAAAACCACAATTTTTTTTCATAGTAAAAATCATGATTAGGATTCTCATCAAAAGGATTTTTTTTATCTCTTACAAACATTCCCATAATAGTTAGAGGAACAAATATAATTAGAAGAAAAATAATTGTATATAAAACTATTTTTTTATTCTTCATCAGTATTTGTATCCTCAGTACTATTATTTTCTATAGGTCCAGGTCCTGTTTCAGTTTTAGGATTTTCATCTTCTACTTTGGTACCATTGTAATTATATTTATATTCTGTACCATCTATTTTAATAACAAAATCATTTTGATTAAAGGTAATATCAAATTTATTATCTTTTACTCGTAAATCTTCATTTATAATGCCAACCCCACTATTAGTGCCAGTATAATTATATAAATTTAACTTATTATCATTAATTCCTACGTAATAATTTTCAAAAGTTTTAATATAAGAAAATTCATTACTTATTTTATTAAACTTAGTATCATATAAACTATATTTATTATCTATATTAATAAGTAAATAATAATTATTTACAAGTTCCATACTCTTATAATTAAAACTAATCTTACCACTTGCTTTTTCACTAGTTATTTGAATAACTCCAATGTTACCTTTATTAGTTCCTGTAGCACTAGTAGCTTTAACAAGTAATGAATCAGTATACACTTGTTTTACTTCACTACTTAAAGCATTATTATCAATAAATTCTATTTTACTATAAGTTCCTTTAGTTTTATTGTTTTTTATATCATATAAATATATCTTCCCATCATTATTAGTATAATTATCATAAATAAAGACATAATTATTATTATAAATTCCACTAGTATTTTCGCCTTCAGTATAAATATGACATTTATTTAAACTAGGATCTTTATCAGTTAAATTATTTTTATTAGTACATGTATAAGTACCTAATAAATCTTTCTTCTCTTCATCACGATAGAAGTATATTTTACCATCAAAGTAATTCATATAAGCAAGTGTTGCACTTACTTTACCTTCAACTAAATTGATATTTTGGGTTTTATCACCAATTGTTATAGAAACTTCATCATTATTAACAGTAACTTCATAAGATTTTTTGGTATCCACTAAACGATTATCTTTATCATAAACATATTTTTTAACATAATCAGTACTATCTAATCTAATACCTTCTTCATATAATTTATTTAAATCATTATCTCTTAAATATAATTTTTTGGAATTAACTAAAGATACTAAATTACTATGTAAACCAATATAATCATAACCAGATAATAATTCTTGATTTTGATAATCATATAAACTATAAGAGCCATTTGTAGATACTACTATATATTTTTTATTAGCATTCATAATATCATTTGATATAGCACTACTTAATTTTTTATTACTAGTATCTATTATATAATTTTTATCTTTATCAGTAGCTACTAAATATGATAGTTCTGTATTAATAATACCTAAATTATCATAACTAGGTTTAATTAAATAATCATAACCAGTAGCATTTATTTCTAGTAAACCAAATTTACTAGAATCATCTTCTACTACAGCATAATTATCAGTACCATATGTTTTAACTGTTTTTAATTTTAAATCACTTTCGCTCTTTTTAATATCATAAATTACAATATCTTCACCATCTTTAACAAAGACATAATTATCATGATATATTTGACTAGTTTTAGCTATTTCTTTATCATATTCGTCTACAGATAATATTCTTTCAAATTTATCACTAGAATAATCAGTTTTAGCTACTAAACATTTTTCACTATCTTTATTCTTACATTCATAAGTACCTAATTCTTTATCATTTTTATCTAAGAATACTAATTTACCATCTTCATAACGATAATTATCTTTTTCTACTACTACTGGTTCATCTTTAGTTTTATCTTCTTCTTTACCTTTACCAAAGAAGACAAAATATACTATTAAACCAATAATAAGTAGTAAAACTATCACACTAACGACAATGATAATTGTCTTTTGTTTTTTAGTTAGTTCGTCCCACTTGTCTTTAATTGATTTTTTATTCTTTTTTGGTTTCTTTTCTTCATTCTTAACAGCATCTAAAATTTCAATATTAGCATCTTCTTTTTTAGCTTGATCACTGTCTACTTCAATGATTTCATTTTCATAATCAAATTCATTCATATTTACACTCCTTGTATTCTAAAGTGATTATAGCATATTTTTTTTATTATGAAAAGATGTATATTGCAATAGAAAAGAGACTAATATTAGTCTCAATTTACATACTTTGTTGTTCATATTCTTCAACTGTCATAACCGTTCCGTTAAACATTAAAAATAAATTGTTTTTAAAATTCGATCCTACATCGTCATTATTAGCCACCAAAATAGCTTCACTAGGAACACCTGCAAACATTTGTTGATTGTAAGTGTCAAAGCGTTTAATTAACGGAATAGATATAGAGCCACGTAAATCGATGAGTTTAAGACTAGAACACCCAAGAAACATACCTACAGTATTATTTGCATTATATAAATCCCAATTACTTAAATCTAGTTTTTCTAGCTTTGAATCACCTCTAAAAGTACGATGAAAATCTGTAACATTCGATACATCCCATTTACTAACATCTAACTCTTGTAATTCGCCCAATCCATCAAAAACTTCACTTAAAGTTGTAGTTTCACTCGTATCTAATTTATCATTAAAATGAATAATTTCTAATTGTGACATCTCAGAAAATGCTTTTTCTAGAGAAATTACTTTTATCATTTTTTCACTACCTATATATAAGTTATAAATATCACTTTCATTTTCTATTGGTTCAACCCAGGCCATTACCGATTTTGCTTTTGTACCATTTTCTATATCACTTAAATCCCAACTTGCTGTACTTTTACTTGTATCAGTATTATCAACAAAATTAATGTTTTTAATTTTTGCTCTATAATCGTCAAAGCTATTATCGTTAATTTTCATGTAATTAAAACTTTCTATATATACATCACAGTTTAATTCACTTGTGCTTATATCTATATTTAATTTACGTCCTGCTAAATAATTTTGTGGTGTTTCTTTATTTACTAATTTGATATATGCTTGAATTTCTTCTGGGTTATTTCCTGTTACTTTAAAACTTAAACTATATTCTTTACTTCCCATTGTCTTTAATTCACTTAAATCTAATTGTTCACTTATGATATTTCCTTTAAATTGTAATATCATATCTCCTGGTTGTAATACTTCTAACATTGTATCTGCTTCTTCTTCTGGATCTGTTACTTTACTTACTGTTAACTTCGCTGTACAACTATATTTGGTTGTTGCTTCTCCTCCTTGTAATTCTACTGATGCTATTGTCTTTGTTCCTAATTCTTCTGTTCCTACATATAGATCTGCTCCATCTGTTCCATAGTATTCTTTTGTTCTATTGTCATATGACATATCACTTGCACTTATATTTAAATGTAAATTACTTGTTACTCCTTGTAATGTTACTAAACTCTTATCTGGTGTACTTCCTGTTATATTGGTATTACTACTATTTGATTCTGTATCCATTTGAAAGAATGCATAAGTTGCTCCTAGGACTGCGATTAGTAATGTTACTACTCCTATTAATATTGCTACCTTTTGTTTTTTATTATTTTCAATATTATTTACTTCTTCTCCCATAAATAGTTCCTTCCTATCTTTAAGATAAGTATATATTACCCCCCCCAATTGTCAATTGATTTGCAAAATTTTACATTTGGGATGTGTAAACTTAAATATCGTATTATTGTATATTTCTATTATACCATTTTGTTTGTTTTTATAAAATATTTTTTATATCACTTGACATAAAAAAACAATTATGCAGTTGTAAAATAAAAACATATATTCATCATTATTTGGTTAAAATAACATATTGATAATTTATAAGTATTTGTAGTATACTAAATGTATAAGAAATGTGGATTCACATCGCCTTATGTGTTTAGCAGATGCTAACGGACTAGTAGAAACCATATTAGACCGCAGGCATCTTTTTCAATTAAAGTATATATAATATACAGTAACATCCAAATAATTAATAACAAGATCTTATTCCAAAAAGTTAAATTAAGGCGATGCCCATCACATTTCCATAAGCATCTATTATAAGTATGCTTTTTTTATTTGCAATACTTTCGACAAAACTTCTATTAATTCGACATTATATATGTAATGGATCAATATCTATTTCTAAGTTTACTTTATTTTCATTTAAATAAATATTATCTAGTTCTTTTAAAACATTCATTAACTTATTATCAAAACGATATTTAATAACTATTTGAAAACGATAATTATTATTAAGTTTAAATAAATTAGCGGTAGTTGGTCCTAGAATAATAGATTCTTCATCTATATTATTTTTTAAATAATTACATATTTTAGTAGCATGTTCTAAAGATGTTTTATAATCACTTGATACTATTTTTAAACTAACTAAATAATAATATGGGGGATATTTAAGAATTTTTCTAATATTCATTTCATAATTATAAAAACTATTAAAATCATTATTTTTTACACAATTTAAAACATAATTATCTGGATTATAAGTTTGTAAAATAACACTACCAGGAAAACTACTTCTTCCTGCTCTACCACTTGCTTGATATAAAAGCGAAAAAGTTTTTTCATTACTACGAAAATCAGGAATATTTAAAGAATTATCAGCATTAATAATACCTACTAAAGTAACATAAGGAAAATCTAAGCCTTTACTAATCATTTGAGTACCTAATAAAATATCATATTCGTGATTTTTAAATGATTCAATTATTCTTTCATGAGCACCTTTTTTAGTGGTTGTATCTTGATCCATTCTAATAATTCTTGCATCAGGTATTATTTTTTTTAGTTCTGTTTCTACTTTTTCGGTACCTAAACCTAAATAATTTAGTCCATCTTCGCCACAATTAGGACATTTTTCTTCTTTAAAAGTAGTATAACCACAATAATGGCATCTTAAATTATTAGTAGATTTATGATAAGTTAGCGTAATATCACAATTAGGGCATTTATAAGTAAAACCGCAATTAGAACAATTTATTGTAGTAGAATACCCTCTTCTATTAAGTAAAATAATAGCTTGCATATGATTATTTAAAGTATTATTTAAATTTTCTATTAATTCATCACTAAAAATAAAATTACCTTTTTTAATTTCACTAACCATATCAATTATTTTAACAGTTGGTAAAGTACCAGTACCTGCTCGTTTAGTTAAATGAAGATGTTTATATACTCCTTTAATAGCTCTAGCCCTTGTTTCTAATGTAGGAGTAGCACTACCTAGAACTAAAGGACAATTATGATACTCACATCTAACCTTAGCTATATCTATTGCATTGTATCTTGGCATATTATCTTGTTTATAAGTATCACTATGTTCTTCATCAATAATAATAATACCTATATTTTTTAAAGGAGTAAAAATAGCCGAACGTGTTCCTACTACTACTTTGACTTCTCCCCTAATTATTTTTAAATATTCATCGTATTTTTCCCCACTAGATAAAGCACTATGAAAAATTGCAACTTTATCACCAAACCATTCATAAAAACGATCTACTACTTGCATAGTTAAAGATATCTCTGGCACTAACATAATGGCTGTTTTCCCCCACTTTATTACATCTTCAATTAAATTTAAATATACTTCTGTTTTACCAGAACCAGTTATTCCCTCTAAAAGAAAAGTTGTATTATCTTGAGTATTTTTAATAATATTAAAAGCATTTAATTGTTCTTCATTTAATTTATTTTTAACTAAATTAATATTAGATTTTTTATTAATTCTGTATTCTTGTTCTTTTACTTCTTTAATTAATTCTTTTTCGATTAAAGCTTTTACTGTATAAGAAGCATAATCTTTTTTAAGTACTTTATCAGTATCTAATAATTCTCTTAATAATAAAGTTTGCTTTGTTTCTTTTTTTTGAGTATTTAAATATTCATTGATTTCATCTTTACTTTTATTTAAAACAAGATAAGTTTTATAGTAATTATAATCAGTATTATTATCTTTTATTTTTAAAGATGATGGTAACATAGTTTGATAAGCACTAATTAGGGGACATAAAGTTTTTTCTTGTAAATAAAGACCTAGTTTCATTAATTCATCATTTAATATTAATTCTCGATCTACAACATCTATTATTTCTTTTAATTCATATTCTTCATTATAAATACCCTTTATTTGCATAACAAAACCATTGATAACTTTACTACCAAATGGCACTTTTACTTTCATCCCAACATTTATAATATTAATTAAATTATAAGGTATTTTATAAGTAAAATATTTATCAATTTTTTTAGTTGGATATTCAATTAAAACTTCTGCATACATAATATTTTTCATAACTTAATTATAAAATATAATTATTAAAAAAGAAATAACTTATTTGGTTATTTCTAATTTTAAATCATTTTTATATTTGGTATAACATTCTTCATTTGTATCTTTTAAAGTTATATGATAATTACCTTTTTCTTTTACTTTTAATTTTATTTTTACATATGTATCATTAATATCTACTTTATCTAAATTTAATTGTAAATACCAGCCATTATCATCAAATGTTTCCATTAAACCATTAACATTATAATTAAATACTTCTAAATTTTCTGAACTATAGTTTAAATAATTTGCAATCTTACTGGTATCTTTTTCATTATCTTTAGATATTTTAATAATAGGACAAATATTAATATT
>CANPZJ010000020.1 GCA_947588795.1 uncultured Bacilli bacterium | reverse complement strand
GAGTAAATAAAATGTCAATTACTATATAGTATTTATTGTATTGTTTAAGTTTAAATAGTATATTAATAATAGGCTATAGTGGGTGATTTAATTGATTAATATTGATGTTGATAAAATGTTAGATATTGTTAATAAAAATAGTGATTATACTAAAGTAGCAGAATATATATTGGGGAAAAGTGATTATACTTTTAGTTTAGAACAAGCTAAAAATATTGCTAAATATTTAATTATGGAGCAAAAATATACTAAAGAAGATTTATTACAAGGAAAAGCAGATGACTATATTCAAAAAAGAGCCCAAGCTAAGTTAGTTGAACTTAAAAGTGTAAGGCAAAAAGATGAAGAAAGAGCAGAAGTTCCTTTAAAATCATTTAAACATTCTATAAGTAAAGATGAAATTAAACGCTTTATTATATTAATCACTGGTTTAGCAGCTACTGTAACTATATTAGGTATAAAAAATTATGAGTTCGAAGAAGAAAAAATGAAAAGTGAAACTTCTGCCAATTTAGGATATTTGGCTAGTGAAGTTGGTAGTGATATTTATGATAGTAAAAGCAATATAGTATATCAAAGTGCACTAGAAAACAAGGATCCTAATACTAATGAATTTATATCACAATCAGAGTCTTTAGCTAATAATATAATTGATGTTTGTATAAAAGATCCATCTTTATTTGATATTACTATTTTTGATACATATTATAATATTCAATTTAATAGAATAGATAAATTAAGTGAAACTTGGGGCTATTTGCAAAAATATATGGCAAATGATGAAGCATTTTTTGAATTGCTAAATACTAAATTAAATAGTTCATTTTTAAATTATATTTTAAATATGCTTGAAACAAGTGGTGAAATAAAAATCGGTAGTACTGATTATGAGAATTATAGAAGTGCTATTGAAGAATATCAAAAAGCTAATAAATATGAAAAATTAACTGGCGAAGCTAAAGTAACATTAAGAGAAATGATGGATAAATATCATAATTTAGGCAATAATTTATATAAAGAAAATAATAAAAAAATAAAAAATTTAGTTGAAGAACAAAAAGATGGATTTGGAGGTAGAAGTTGATGAATATTGATGTTATTACTTTAGAAAATAATCTTAATTATTTAGTAGTGGATACTTTATTAAATGAAAATAACAAATATCTAGTACTTGTTAATAAAGATGATGAACAAGATATAGCTATTAGAAAAGTAATAAAGAAAGAAGACAGAGAATATTTAATAAAACTTGATACTGAAGATGAATTTGAAGAAGTAATGTCTATGTTCTATGATAAACATAAAGGAGAGAAAAATGAAGAATAAAAGTGTAATATTAGGAATTGTTATAATTATTATAGTTTGTATAATAACAGTTGGTTGTGGTTTTTATAATTTATTAAAACCTAAAGATTTTCAAGAACATTTTGGAGCTTTAGGTTATACTATTAGTGATTCAGAAACGCCAAAATATGAAGCGGACACTTATTTAGTAGCAACGAAAGAAGATGTACCATTTAAAATAGAATATTATGAATTTAAAGATGAAAGTGAAGCCAAAAAAATATATAATGAATATTATGATCATATTGCTGATTATATAACAAGCGATTCTAATAATAAAGAAACTACTAATGCAATATTATCTAAAACTGTTGCTATCTCAGAAAAAGAATATATAGTTATATCAAGAGTTAAAAATACATTAATATTTATTGCTAGTGATAAAGATTATCAATCAGAAATAGATAATATATTAGAAAATATTAAATATTAAAAGGAAGAGGCAATCTTCCTTTTAATTTTCTAAATTATCTATTTGTGTTTGTAATTCACTAGCTAAATTATCTATTTTTGTATCAGTTGCTTTTTCTAAACTATACCAACCTAAATAAAACATTAACTCATAACTTTTTCTTTGGGCATCAGCTAGAGCATCATACATTTTTTTATAATCTTTGTATAATTTTTCATGTGATGCTTCAGTTATAGCTACCGTCATATTTTTAGTAAGTTCCTTTAAATGCGATAACAAAATAGTCATATAATCTTGATCATTTAAAGATATACCAGTTGGTACTTCTTTTTTTGGATTACATATTTTATTATTATTCATTTGTGTTTCCTTCTTCCAATATTTTTAATACTTTTTGCATATTTTGATAGAATAATTTAGAACAATCTGATACTACTTTTTCAACTTTTCTATCTGCTATATTAGTAAGGGCATCTTCACATACTTTATATGCAGTATGATGCCACCCAAAGATATCTTTTAAATAATCTAAATCTTTATTTGTTAAAATATCTGGGGCTAATTTATATTCTTCATTAGTCATAAAATCATCCTTTCTAACTTTATTATTTGAAAATAAATACAAAATTATAATGACAGTTTTTGGCTATATTTATCTTTAATTTTAGTTAATACTAATATTGTGATAAATATGGATGATTTAGTGATAAAAATAGGTTTATTATTTTATTTATCAAGTATTTTTGGTTATATTTATGAACTTATATTATGCTATATTAATACAGGTAAAATATTTAGTCATGGCTTTTTATCTGGTCCATGGCTTCCAATTTATGGCATAGGTTCTTTACTTATATTACTTATTAATAAATATAAAGATAAGCCTTTAATTATTTTTACTTTATCATTTTTAATAACTGGTATTTTAGAATATACATCTGGTTTATTTTTACTAAAAGTATTTAAAATGCGCCTTTGGGATTATACTGGAAGATTGTTTAATATTGATGGTTTAGTATGTCTACTTAGTGCTTTTTGTTTTGGTATTGGTGGCTTAATTGTAACTTATCTATTTGAACCTTTAGTAAATAAAATACTACAAGTATTTTCAAAAGAAAAGATAACTAAATTATTAAATATTTTAAATAATCTTTTTATAGGTGATATAATTGCAACAGCCTTAAATTAAGTATATAATATACTTTGTTTAGGAGGCATTTATGAATTTAGATGGCTTAGTTGTTTTAGTTGTGGGTGGCACCAGTGGTATAGGCAGTACTTTAATTAATATTTTACACGAGTATGGAGCAACCGTAATTGCTACATACCATAATAAAAAAATAAATAATGAATTAATTGATACTTACTATTGTGATGTAACAAGTGAAGATAGTATAAATGAATTAATGAATTACATAAAGTGTAAACACGAAAAATTAGATGTAGTTGTAAATTGTAGTGCAATTGATATTGCAAATGATATATATGCTAAAACTAAAGATGAATTTATGAGAGTTTTAGATGTTAATTTAGTTGGTTGTTTTTTACTTATGAAAGAGGCATCGAAAATAATGAGTAGGGGAGTAATCATCAATTTATCATCAACTGATGCCACTGATACTTATAATATTTTAAGTATGGATTATGCATCTAGTAAAGCTGGAGTGGAGAATTTAGTTAAAAATATGGCAGAAAGATTACCTAATTTAAAAATATGTGCACTAGCACCTAATTGGGTTGATACGGATGCAGTACTCGAAATGGATCCTAATTATTTAAAAGAGGAAATGGATAGAGTAGGACAAAAAGAATTAATTAAAAAAGAAAATGTTGCTTTAAAAATATTAGAAATAATTATTAATGATGATATTAGAAGTGGCGATATAGTTAGAATGAGTGGTAAAAATGAATAAATATTTAGAATATTTTAACATAGATGAAAAAGTTAAGAATTTAGTTTTAAAATGTGAAAAAGAATTACAAGATATTTATCAAAATATTGATGATTTAGAATTTTTAAATAGTTTAAAAGTAATTATAGCTTTTAATAAAGAAAATGTATCAGAAAATGATTTTAATACATCAACTGGTTATGGTTATAGTGATATAGGTAGGGATAAAATAGAAAGAATTTTTGCCAGTATTTTAGGTGGTGAAGATGCTCTAGTTAGAAGTCAAATAATATCTGGAACACATGCTCTAACTATTACTTTGTTTGGTTTACTTAGACCGAATGATACTATACTTAGTATAAGTGGTATTCCATATGATACTTTACATGAAGTTATTGGCATAAAAGAAAATGCTAGTTCTTTGAAGTCTTTTGGTATAAATTATGCTCAAATAGATTTAGTTAATGATGATTTTGATTATGATAAAATAAAAGAATATTTAAATAATAATAAAGTTAAAGTTATAACTATTCAAAGAAGTAAAGGATATTCTGCAAGAAAAAGTATTACAATTGATAAACTTACTAAAGTAATTAAATTTATTAAAGATATAAATAAAGATATAATTATTATGGTTGATAACTGTTATTGTGAATTTGTTGAAGGTGAGACTCCACTTCAAGTTGGAGCTGATATTATAGTTGGTTCACTTATTAAAAATTTGGGTGGTGGTATTGCTTCAAGTGGGGGTTATGTCACAGGTAAAAAAGATTTAATAAAGTTAGTTGCTGAAAGATTAACTGTCCCTGGTGAAGGTAAAGAAATTGGCCCATCCTTAAATTTTAATAAATCATTCTTACTTGGATTATACGAAGCACCTTCTGTAGTTGCTAGTAGTCTAAAGGTAGCAATTCTTACTAGTAAAGTTTTAGAAGAATTAGGTTATAAAGTAGAGCCAAGATATAATGATAGTAGAGCAGATATAGTTGAAAGTATAATTTTTGGTAATCGTGATGATTTAATTTCCTATTGTGAAGGAATTCAAGCATCTTCTGCCATTGATGCTAACTCTAAACCCATACCAACTCCAATGCCAGGATATGATGATGAAATAATTATGGCGTCTGGTTCATTTACGCAAGGATCATCTATTGAAATATCTTGTGATGGACCATTAAGGAGTCCGTATATTGCATATCAACAAGGTAGTTTATCTTATGAATATGGGAAAATTGCTTTAATGACTGCAGTTAGTAAAATAATAAAAAAATAACTGATTTTGCTTGCACTATCAAGTTAACTATGCTATATTATTAATGAACACGAAAGTGTTTTTTAATTGCAAAAGTTTTAATGGAGGTTAAAATGGCAAAAAAAGAAAAAGAAGAAAAAACAAAAGAAGTAAAAAATGTTAAAGAAAAAAAGACAAAGATAGCTAAAAAAACAAATAACAAGAAACCAAAAGAGAAAAAAGTAAAAAAAGAAAGTTATATTAAAGGCGTTAAAAAAGAACTAAAATTAGTTAAATGGCCTGATGCTAAAGAAATAGTTAAATATACAATTGCCACAATTGTATTCTGCATCATTTTAGTAGCGTTCTTTGAACTATTAAATGTTATTTTAGCATATATAAAGGGGTTGTTTAACTAATGGGCGAAAAATTATGGTATGTTGTTAACACTTATTCAGGACATGAACAAAAGGTTAAAGAAAAACTAGAAGCAAAAATTGAATCAATGGGAATGCAAGATTATATCTTTAGAATAGTTATACCGGAAACTAAAGAAGTTGAAGTTAAAGATGGTGTAAAAAAAGAAAAAATTAAAAAGATGTTCCCAGGCTATATTTTAGTGGAAATGATTATGTCTGATGAAGCGTGGTATATAGTAAGAAATACCCCAGGTGTAACTGGATTTATTGGTTCATCTGGTAAAGGTGCTAAACCTACGCCATTACTTCCACAAGAAATAGATCGTATTTTAGTTAATATGGGTATGAGCCGTGTTAATGTTGAAGATGATTTAAAAGTTGGTGATAGTGTAAGTATTATTGATGGACCATTCAAAGGTATGATGGGTAAAGTTGATAATATTGACCTTGAAAATAATCGTCTTAACATTATCATTGATTTATTTGGGCAAGAAACATCTGTTGATGTTGAATTATTCCAAGTTAGTAAAAATTAGAGCGTATGCTCTTTTTTTTAATATAATTTTTGAAATATGATATACTAATGTAAGAAATTTTAAATGAGGTTTACTATGTTTAATGAATTAAAAAAAGAAATTGAAAATTGTAAATATTGTAAAGAAAAATTTGGCTTTGAACCACATCCAATATTTTGGGGAAAACAAAATTCAAAGATAGTTCAAATAAGCCAAGCGCCTTCAAATAATGTTCATAATAGTATGAAACCATTTACTGATATTAGTGGAAAAACTTTAAAATATGAATGGTATCATATAAGTGATGATGTTTTTTACAATCAAGATAATTTTTTTATTGGTGCTTTAGCACATTGTTATCCAGGAAAAGATAAAAATGGTAATGATAAACAACCACCAAAATGTTGTTTTAATAAATGGGTAGAAAAAGAATTAAAAATACTAAATAATGAAATATATATTTTTATAGGTTCTAAAGCAGCAAAAATGTTTTTTCCAAATGAGAATTATGAAGATTTAGTTTTTAAGAATAATATATGGAATGGAAAATTAGCAATTGTTCTTCCTCATCCATCACCGTTAAATAAAAAATGGATAAAAGATCATCCTGAATTTTTAAATAGAAGAATTTATGAAGTAAGAGACATTATAGAAAATACTTTAACGAAATAAGAATTAATTATCACATAATTGGTTATAAAGTTGATACTTAAATAACTATGATATAATGTGGATAAGCCAAAATGAACTTGCTAAATTGTTTGATACAACAAAAAATAATATTTCATTACACATGAAAAATATTTTTGAAAGTGGTGAGTTAGTTGAAAAAGTAATTGTTAAGAAATTCTTAACAACTACAAAAGATGATAAAAAATATTGTAGTTGATTATTAAACTAATATAAAAAGACAACTAATTGTGGTTGTCTTTTATAAATGTTTTAATAATTTCTTTTCTAATAAAGTTATTAATTTATAGAGAAGATAAGATATAATTGCCAGTATAATAATACCAGTCATAACATAATTTAAATTGAAGACTTGTTTACCATAAACAATTAAATAACCTATACCTTGTTTACTAACTAAAAATTCACCCATAATAACACCAATTAGAGTTTGAGCTATGCATAATTTGCCTGATGCGATAATTGTTCTATAACTACTTGGAATAACTAATATTCTAAGTATTTGCCATCTTGAAGACTGCATTGTTTGCATTAATTTAAGACGATATTCATCAGTACATTGAAAGCCATTATAAATAGAAATAATACTAACAATTAAATTGATAAGTAAAGCCATAATAATGATACTTTTTGTATTAGCGCCCCCAATGATAATAATAAGAGGGCCAAGTGCTACTTTAGGTAGAGAATTAAGCATTGTTAAAAATGGATCAACTACTTTTGAAATAAATTTAAATTCATATAAAATTAAAGCTATTAAAAAACCTAAAGACATACCTAAAATAAATGCTATTAATACTTCTTTTAAAGTTATATAAATATGAATAAAAAAGTTATTATTATTGATAAGTTCTATGATAGTTTTAACTACATTTGAAGGACTTGAATAAATAAAAGAACTTAGAATACCTTTATTTACTAAAACTTCCCATAATATTAAAAAAGATATAATAATTATACTCTGACATACAAATATTTTTAATTTAGTTAATTTTAAATTTTTTAAATATTTCTTTTGTTCTGTACTCATATATCTAAATCTTTCCATATAATATCAAAGTATTTAAAATAATTTTTATCTTTTCTTCTTTCATAAATGGAATCATTATTGTCCATTTTTATTTCTACAATATTTTTAATATAAGATGGCCTTTTAGTTAAAACAATTACTCTATCAGCAAAAGTAATTGCTTCTTCAATATTATGCGTTACTAAAATAACAGTCTTTTTTTCTTTTTTAATTATTTTATAAACATCATCACTTATTACTAGTCTTGCTTGTTGGTCTAGAGCACTAAAAGGTTCATCTAGTAAAAGTAAATCAGGCTTTAAGGCAAGAGTTCTAATTAAAGCCACTCTTTGTTTCATACCACCCGATAGACTTTTAGGATATTTATTTTTAAATTCATCTAAATTATAGAATTTTAATAAATAATCAACATATTCTAAATTTTCTTTTGTTAACATTTTTTGTACCTTTAAACCTAAAATAGCATTTTCATAGATAGTAAGCCAAGGGAATAGCGCATCACTTTGAAGCATATAAGCAATTTTTAAATTATCACTTTTTATAACTTCACCTTGATAATCTTTATCTAACTCAGAAATAATAGAAAGTAGAGTAGATTTACCACAGCCGGAAGGTCCGACTAAAGCAATGATTTCTCCCTTGCTTACTTTTAAATTACAATCTTTAATGGCTTCTATTTCGCCTTCTTTAGTATGATAATTTTTAGTTAGATTTTTTATTTCTAACAAGTTATTCATATAAGTTATTTACCATATCTTTATAGTAAACATCTTCTTTAATTAAATCATTTTCTTTTAGCAAATCTATTAAGGTATTATAAAAATCTTCTTCCACAAGTGGAGTAGGAAGCCATGCATCAGCATCTTTATATCTATCAATCATTAAAGCTAAATCTTCTACATCTGTATCACTAAATTGTTTTTGGATTACTTTAGCTACTGTATCACCATCATTTTCTAAAGTAAATTCTAATCCTTTAGCAATTGCTTTAGTAAAACCTTTTAGTAATTCTTTATTTTCCTCTATAAAACTTTTACGAGCATAGAATGCTGTATAAGGAAATGCATCAGATGCTGCACCAACACTTGTTACAACATAACCATTACCATTATCTTCTAACTTTGATGCAAGTGGTTCAAATAGATTAACATAGTCTCCTTCACCACCAATGAAAGCACCAGATAATTCCGCAAATTCAATGGATTCATTGATTTTAACTTTATCTTCATCTATGCCTTGATTTTTTAAAGCTCTTAAAAAACTTAAACCAGGCATACCAGTTCTTCTTCCGATAAGTATTTCTTTACCTTCTAAATCGTGCCAATCAAATTTCTTATCATTTCTTGCTAACATAAATTGGCCATCTCTTTTAGTAAGACCACTAAAAACTTGTAGGTAATCTTTTTCACCACCTAAGGCAACATAAGCAGCCGACTCAGGACCAGCAAGGCCAACTTCTGTATCACCAGATAGAACAGAAGCTGCCACATTATCACTACCACTTACAAGCATTAAATCAATATCAATGCCTGCATCTTTAAAATAGCCATTTTCTATGGCAACATAAAATGGCGCATAGAAAATACTATGTGTTACCTCTGATACTTTAATAGTTTTAGTATCTAATTTTTCATCTCTATTTTTAATAAATAAAATAGCTAATAAGCCAATAATTATTACTAATAATATTCCTGCTAAAACATATAAAATATTTTTTTTCAAAATAAAACACTCCTCACATTATAGTATATTCAGGTAAGCATTTTTGTGATAGAATAAATGTCAGGTATTAAAGGTGTTTAAAATGAAATTTAATGAAATTATTAAAAAAATATGTAAAGAAGAAGATATTAAAATAGAAATTATGTCTAATAATTATTTAATAAAGTTAACGAAAAATAATGTAACTAAATTTATTTGGGGTTGTAAATTTCCTTTAAATGATCATAGTATTGGTTCAATTATTGATGATAAATATGCTTTATATGAAATATGTAAAAATAATAATATTCCTGTAATAGAACACCAAATAGTTTGGAATCCAAATAATAAGTTAGGCAAAAATACGCCAGAATTATTAAAAGAGTATTTTTTTAAATTTAATGAAGATGTTGTTTTAAAACCTAATAATGGTAGTAAAGGTATTGATGTTTATCATTTAACTAATTTAGATGATTTAATCAATGTAAGTAATAAATTATTTTCTAAATATTTTTCTCTTAGTATTTGTCCTTATTATGATATTAAATATGAATATCGCGTTGTTATTTTAGATAATGAAGTAAAATTAGTTTATGAAAAAGATAAATTAGTAGTAAAAGGTAATGGCAAAGATAGTGTTAAAGATTTATTAATTAAAAGTAATCCAGTTTATTTTCAAAATAAAAATTTAGCAAAATATGATTATGTTTTAAATGAAGGAGAAATTTTTGAATATGATTGGCGTTTTAATTTAAGTAGAGGAGCAACTGCTAAATTAATTAAGGATAAAGTATTAGAAGATAAAATTACATCTTTAGCTTTAGATGTTACTAAAATACTTGGTGCTCGTTTTGTTAGCGTTGATATTATAAATTCTAATAGTATGTTATTAGTAATGGAAGTTAATAGCGGTGTCTGTATTGATAAAGTATGTAATTTTATTGACAAGGATTTCAAGCAAGTTAAAGAAATATATCGAAATGCTATAAAGAAAATGTTTGAAATCTTGTAATTGAGTATCATTTATGTTAAAATGAATATAGCAAAGCAATTTGCATAAAATAAAAAAGGAACACTCAGTTTGTGCATGTTGAGTGTTGCCAATAAATTTGGTTCACCTAATTCATCGCTGAGTTAGGTGACTCTTTTCATATTAAAACTATAACATTAATAAGAAAATAAGAATGAATAAAGTTGCGATTAAAAAATCAATTCGAAGTTTGGCACCACCCAACCACCAAGTGTTCCGTAACAATTATATTAAATATATGTTCGCCAATCAATAAAAAACGACAAAAATTGATTAAGGTAATCGCATAAAAATTTGACGTAAAGTAAAAATATTCCTAAAAATAGGGAATTTGAGCAAAATTTTCTTGTTTTTGAAACTAGAAATCATATTTCATTATATACTTAAAAAAATAATTACTAATTTGATTATTGCCATTATATATAGGTGATTATTTCATGTCAATATTTTTTCTTGAATTTTTTTATGCGATTGCCATAAAAATTGATATAAAAGTTTGCTTAAATGAGTAGTTTATGTTAATATTAATTTAGTCATTTTTAGCCCGTTGGTGAAGTGGCTTAACACACTGCGTTCTCAGCGCAGCATTCACGGGTTCGAACCCCGTACGGGTTACCAATTGTTTTATAATCACTTTAATAGAGTGATTTTTCTTTTTAATTAAATTTCGTTATATAGTTCGTTTGGTATTTTCAATATTTCATTCATATAAATTGGGCGTTTAAAAGCAATTAATCTATTAGGCCTTTTACTTGCCATCCAACTTTGTGGGGTACAATTATTTGTTTTTGTAGTTTCATATTCAGATTTTAAGCCTAAAAGGCAACAAATAGTTTCATAGGATTTATATAAACCATAATCGCCATCATATTTGCTAAAAGCAATTTTATCTTTGATATCATATAATACAACATTGCAATTTGACATTAATAAATCTTTAATATAATGAAATGTCTTTATTCTTTGCAATAATTCTTGTTTTTCTTGTGATTGATTTTCTAAAATTCTATTAAATTTATCTATATTATTTTTCATAAATTTATATTTTTTGGCTTTTGATTTTATATAAGTTGGAAATTACATATCCATATTAATTTTATGTAATCTGACCAAATGATAAAAATTATCGTTATTAAACTTTATAATTATAGGTTTTTTGTTACCTCTGTTAATTACAAATACGAATTTTTTTAATTCTTCATATGTTTATATTAATTCTTTAAGCATAAAACCATCATAATTAAAAGGACCTATCATAGATAAGTCCTTTAGTAGCGGCCTATTTGATAGGCAAAGCACCTTCTATTTTTCGTAATTATAGTTTTCACTATAACCGCCGAAGCTAGGCTGGGGCTACCAACTTCCGTCAATAATAGTATATGACAAAACATATACTATTATCAATTAAATTGTATAAACAATATTATAATAATTTAATGTTAAAGTCAAGAAGTTTAAGACATTTTTATGGCAATCGCATAAAAAAATTCAAGAAAAAATATTGACATGAAATAATCAC
>CANPZJ010000019.1 GCA_947588795.1 uncultured Bacilli bacterium | reverse complement strand
AATTTTGAATAGAAATCTTTATTTTTGAACTTCTTTTTCATTTTTTCTACATAACTAAATTTTCTACATAAAAAGAATTATGTAGAATTCTACATAATTGCTTGCCCAACTTTTGAGGTAACCTATGAGGAAATTAAAAATTTATATTGATGAAAGTGGTGATTTTGGTTTTACGGAAAAATCTTCAGAATTATATGTTGTATCATTCGTATTTCACGATATATCTAAGTTATTAAAAGCCAAAATGGATTTTTTAAATGAAAAACTAAAATCACTAAATTGTAATGGTATGATTCATACAGCAGACTTAATTGCTAGCAGGAAAGAATATGCCAGAATGAAATTAGAAGATAGAAAAAGTTTATTTCTAGCTTTATTTTACTTTACTTTAAAATGTGATATTAAAACCAAATCAATTGTAGTAGATAAAAATTATAAAAATAATAAAATACAATTAAGACAAGATATTATAAGTAAAATAAAAATTATGTTGAAAAATAACAAAGATTATTTTTCTAAATTCGATAACATAATTATTTACTATGATAATGGTCAAGAAAAACTGATGAATATTTTAAAAGAATGTTTTTCAAGTTTTAATATTAAAATAATTGAAGAATTTAATCATAAAGAAGAAAGGCTCTTTCAGGTAGCTGATATGTTATGTGTTTTAGAAAAAATTGCTAATTATCAAAAAAATAAAGTAAAATTTAATAATCAAGAAAAATATTTTTTTAAATCGTTAGAACTATTACAAAAAATAAAAGATATTAATAAGAAGAGTTTACCATAAAAAAACAACCTATTACAGTTGCTTCTTTAAGCGGCCCTTCTGTCCGACTACGGGTCGAGTCCTTACCACGCCACAAATTAATGTGTTGATTCAGACTCGCAAGAAATAATACAATTATTTCTAATATATATTATGTCTTGTTGAATTAATTATATTATAAAATATCCCTAAAGTAAAGGACATTATAAATAATTAACTGTTATATTTTGTATCATATCAATATAGATAATTTTTAAAAAAAAAGAATTTATAAACTTATCTTTAAAATTAGTGATATAATATTTTTGCAGTAGTGAAGGGAATATTATTCCTACTTTAGCGAGTCGTTAAAGGACAATTATAAGTTGAGAAGATTTAATAGTAATACTCCAATGGACTTTTCTACACCTTGTGTAGGCGCATTCGCTTTAAGTCCATCTCCATATTACTCTATCTTTTAGTACTGCAGTTGGGAGGTAATAAAATGTGGAAATACATTGGTGTTAAAGAATGTAATGAATTTTTATTATCTCTCCAATTATTTAATTGTAATGATCAAAAAAAATATTTAAAAACATTATATTCTATCAGTAATAATATTGAAAACAATTATCATATCTATAAAATAAAAAAGAAAAATGGACATTTTAGAACTATATATGAGCCAGCACCACTTTTAAAAACAATACAAAAAAATATCTTAAATAATATTTTAAATAATAAGCAAATTTCTAAATATGCTACCGCTTATAAAAAAGGTCTTTCTTTAAAAGACAATGTTATACCACATCTAAATAAAAAAATAATTTTAAAATTAGATATTAAAGATTTTTTTGAAAGTATTTCTTTTTTAGATATTTATAAATCTTGTTTTCCTATTGAATATTTTCCTAAATCAATAGGTATTCTTTTAACTAAACTATGTACTTATGATGAACATTTAACTCAAGGTTCACCAACTTCATCTTATATTTCTAATTTAGTTATGAAAGATTTTGATGAAATAATAGGAAGTTTTTGTGAAAAAGAAAATATTAGTTATACCAGATATTCCGATGATATGACTTTTTCGGGCGATTTTAATCCATCTGACATTATTAAATTAGTTAGAAAGAATTTATATAAATTAGGTTTAATGATTAATAATGATAAGATACATATTATTAAATACTATAAAAGGCAAAATGTTACAGGTATTATTGTTAATAAAAAAATTCAAGTATCAAAAACTTATCGTAAAAAGATTAGACAAGAAATATATTATATTAAAAAATATGGTCTTAATTCTCATTTAAAAAAGTTAAATATTTTAGATAAAGAAAAATACCTAAATAGTTTATATGGTAAAATTTTATATGTTTTGCAAATTAATAATCAAGATCAAGAGTTTATAAATTATAAACAGTTTATCAAAAAACATATAATTAAAAAGACTTAACATCTTGCTAACTAACTATTTTTTCTGTATAATGAATATTAGGAAAAATAGGAGTGGAGATATGCGAAAGTTTATTGCAAGTTTAGATATTGGCTCTTACTTAATTAAATTAGTAGTAGGAGAAATAGTGAAAAATAAAGTAAATATTTTAGCATGTGTTGAAACTCCAGCACGAGGTATTAAAAAAGGTTATGTTATAAATCCGGAAAGTGCGAAAGAAGCTTTAGAAGAAGTATTTAAAAAAGGGGAAGATATTTTAGGAATACCAATAAAAAAAGTAATTGCTACTGTGCCATCTACTTATACGGAATGCTTCTTAAGTGGTGGTACTATTCCAATTACTAGTGAAGATAAAGTAATTAAAAATAGTGATATAGTAAAAGCAATGCAAAAGTGTGTTTATAATAAAGTAGTTGATAATAGAGAACTTGTGACAGTTCTCCCAACTAGTTTTAAAGTAAATGATGAGATTGTTAGTAATCCTTTAAATATGATAGCTGAAACTCTAATGATGAAAGCGATAGTAGTAACAGTACCAAAGAAAAATATTGAAGGAATTAGTAATGTTCTTAAAAGTTTAGATATTGATTTAGTTGATGTGGTAATTTCTCCTTTGGCAGATTTTTATGAACATAAAACAAAAGATTTAAATGATAAAATTGGGGCTGTTATTAATATTGGTGAAGAAACTACTACTGTATCAATATTCAATCGGGGTATCTTAACCAATACCGAAGTAATTGATATTGGTGGATCTGCCATTACTAATGATTTAGCTTATGTTTATAAAATATCATTGAGTGATGCTAAATTTGTTAAAGAGAATTTAGCCCTTGCCCATACTAGACTTGCCCAACCTAATGAATCAATGGCATTAACTGATAAATATGGGGAAGCGGTTAAAATAAATCAATATGATGCATCCGAAGTAGTAATGGGAAGACTAACAGAGATTATTAATTTAGCAAAAAAGCAAATTAATCTCTTAACAAAAAAGGAAATAAGTTATATAATACTAACAGGAGGAGTAACGGAAAGTATTGATATTGATATATTAATAGAAGAACTACTTGGTAATATTGGTATTATTGGTAAGGTTGAAGAAATTGGTGCTCGTGATAATAAATATAGTACGGCAGTTGGTATTATCAAATATTATAATAGTAGATTAAAGCTTCGCAATATTGACTTTTCGGTATTTAGTTTAGAAGAACAAGAAGAATTAGGGGGAAAAGGTAAACGCATTAGTGTAGTTGATAATTCCCTTTTAGGTAAAATATTTGGATATTTTTTTGATAGTTAAGGAGAGAGATAAGAATGAACGATTTACAAATGGATCAAATAGCAAAAATTAAAGTAGTTGGAGTAGGCGGTGGCGGTTGTAACGCTGTTAACCGCATGATTGAAGAAGGTGTAAAAAGTGTTGAATTTTATGTTGTCAATACTGATTTACAAGTCTTAAATGCTTCCAAAGCACCGAACAAAATTCAAATTGGTAAAACTATTACTGGAGGTAGAGGTGCTGGTGCTAATCCTGAGATAGGAAGAGCTGCTGCTTTAGAGAGTAAAGGCGAAATTGAAGATGCCCTAAAGGGTGCGGATATGGTCTTTGTTGCTTGTGGTATGGGTGGTGGAACTGGTACTGGTGCTGCCCCAATAATTGCGGAAATTGCCCAAGAACTTGGAGCCCTTACGGTTGGTATTGTTACTAAACCATTTAGATTTGAAGGTAAAAGAAGAAGTGAAAATGCTTTAATTGGTATTGAAGAGTTAAAAAAACATGTTGATACACTAATTGTTATACCTAATGATAAATTAAGAGATATTATTGATAAAACAACATCATTTGATGATGCCTTTAAAGAAGTAGATAATGTTCTACATAGAGGTGTTCAATCTATCTCTGATTTAATTGCTGTTACTGGAGTTATCAATCTAGACTTTGCGGATGTTAAGGCTGTTATGGAAAAGAGTGGAACTGCTATTATTGGTATTGGTTGCAATGCTGGTGAAAATAGAGCAATAGAAGCTGCTCGTCAAGCTGTTGCTAATAGTTTACTTGAGGCTACAATTGATGGAGCTAAAAATGCTATTGTTAATGTAACTGGTGGAGCCAACCTTACATTATTTGAAATAGAAGATGCTGTTGAAACAGTTAGAGAAGCTGCTAAAGGCGATGTTAATATTATCTTTGGTGCTATTAAAAATGATAATTTAACTGATGAAGTTATTGTTACCGTAATTGCTACAGGATTTGATGAAGATGGCGCAGAAGAGTTATATGAACCAGGGGAGACACCTAAAAGAAGAACTGTCCCAACTGATGATGATATCGAAATCCCACCTTTCTTAAGAAATAACGATTTATTCTAAAATACGACATTTATTGCCGTATTTTTTTTATATAATAATCTAGGTGATAATATGACTATTTACCTAGATTTATTATTTCTTTTAAATTTTATTTATGACTTATTATTACTTTTAACAGTAAGTGTAACTTTAAAAAGAAATACTAAATTTAAAAGAATTTTATTAGGTTCCATCTTCGGTGCCATCTCTACTTTTATTATTTTAATTCCCATAAATAAATATCTTTTATTAATCTTAAAAATACTTACAAGTGTAATTATGTTAATAATTACTTATAGTTTTAAAAATATTAAATACTTTTTTAATAACTTATTATATCTTTATATGACTAGTGTTATTCTCGCAGGTTTTCTTTATTTTTTAAAACTAGAGTTTAATAATCTTTCCTATTTAATTAGTTTATCTATTGCCCCTTTAATTTTATATTTATATATTAATGAGCAAAAGAAATTAAAAGAAATAGTTAATTATTATAAAAAAGTAATTGTAACTTTTAAAAATAATAAGACTCTATCTTTAAATGGTTTTATTGATTCTGGGAATAAATTAAAAGATCCTATAACTGGTAAATATATCATTTTAGTAAATAAAAAAACTTTAAAAGGCATATATAATATAAGAAGTCCTATGTATGTACCTATCAAAACCATTAATAATAAAAGTTTACTTCCTTGTATATCTATAAAAAATATAATTATAGATGATAAAATATATAATAATTATTTACTCGGAATATCTGATACATTTAATGGTTTTGATAATATTAATTGTTTACTTAATTATCATTTATTGGAGGATTAATATGTTTAAAAAAATATTATTATTATTAAAAAAGAAGTATCATGAATGTTTTTTTGTCGGGGCCACTGATAAATTACCACCACCTTTATCAAAAGAAAAAGAACTAGAATATTTAATTAAGGCTCATCAAGGTGATATTGAAGCCAGAAATATTTTAATTGAGCATAATCTTCGTTTAGTGGTATTTCTAGCAAAAAAGTATGAAAATACTGGTTTTGATATCGAAGATTTAGTATCTATTGGATCAATTGGTTTAATTAAAGGTATCAATACTTATAAAATAGATAAAAATATTAAACTAGCAACTTATGCATCTAGGTGTATAGCAAATGAAATATTAATGTTTTTAAGAAAGAATAAAAAGAAAAAAGTGGAAATTAGTCTAGAAGAAACGCTTAATTATGATGCAGAAGGTAATGAACTAAGACTTGAAGATATTTTAGGTACTGATGATGATGAAGTACCAAAAGAATTAGAAAATGCGATGGATAAAGAAACATTAAAAAGAGAAATAGATATTCTAGATGAAAGAGAAAAAGAAATTATGACTTTAAGATATGGGCTTAATAATACGGAAGAATATACTCAAAAAGAAGTAGCGGAAATGCTTGGTATATCCCAATCTTATATTTCGAGAATCGAAAAGAAAGTAGTAAAAAAATTACAAAGTATAATGAAAATATAGTTACGAGTTGACTATATTTTTTTAAAATAACTTTAAAAATATTTCAAAATAAAAGAAAATATGGTATATTATAGGAGTAATCGATGAAAAAAGATGTATTTAAATTATTTTTAAAAGAGAGTTAGTGGAAGGTGCAAACTAATAAAAGAATTTAAATATTGCTACTTTTGGAGATTAATCGGCATATGTCGTTAAAAATAATTAAGTAAATAAAAGGATGGTACCGTCTAAATGACTCCTTAGAAGTATCATTCTTTTTATTATAAGCAAGGCATATGTAAAAAATTCATTAAATCGTAAAAAAACCTTGTCAATCATTTGTTTGTATGTTACAATTATATTGTCCAGGAGGTAATGTTATGTTGGTTAGTCGAGCGAATGAAATATAAAATAAAAATAAGTACGGTAGCGACTATCGGAAATATGGCCTATGGAGGAGTGAAATCCTAAGAAACAGGAAAGATAAGCCGTGAGGCTTATCAAAGTGAAATGAAATAAATTTTAATTTTATTAAATTTGCTTTTGTTCTTATAAGAAAGGGAAGATGAAAAAATGAGAATATTCTTAATTGCAGGAAAAGCAGGGAGTGGAAAAGGAGAAGTAGCAAAAATAATTAAGGAATACTATATTTATAAGTTAGAAAAATGTGTTATTACAGAATATAGTAAACCTTTAAAGAAATTTGCTCAAGAACTTACTGATTGGGATGGTAATCCAAATACTAAACCAAGAAAATATTTACAAGATTTAGGAGATCAAATTAGAAAAATTGATAGTAAATACTTTATCAATAAAATGCTTGATGATTTAAAAATTTATGAAACACTTACTGATAACTTAGTTATTAGTGATGTTAGAATGCCAGATGAAATTGAAGACATTAAACTTAATTATGATAATGTTTATTCAATTTGTGTGGAAAATCAATTTGGGGCAAGTAAACTTTCAGTAGAGGAACAAGCTCATATTACTGAAACAGCCTTAGAAGATTATGCTGAATTTGATTATATTTTAGCTAATGATTCATATGATAATTTAAAAGATAAAGTATTTAAATTTTTGGAAGGAATAAAATAATGAAAGTAACAGCTAGTGAACTTAGAGAAAAATATTTAAATTTTTTTGCAAGCAAAGATCATAAAATTATCCCATCTGCATCAATAGTACCGGAAAATGATCCAACTGTTTTATTTACTACAGCTGGTATGCATCCATTAGTTCCTTATCTTCTAGGAGAAAATCATCCTAGTGGTAAAAGGCTTACTGATGTGCAAAAATGTATAAGAACAAGCGATATTGATGAAGTTGGTGATGCATCTCACTTAACATTTTTTGAAATGCTTGGTAATTGGAGTTTAGGTGATTATTTTAAAAAAGAAGCTATTACTTATAGTTATGAATTTTTAACTAGTGAAAAGTATTTAAATATTCCGAAAGACAGATTATATTTTACTGTTTTTGCTGGTGATGAAGATTTTCCAAGAGATAATGAATCATACGAAATATGGAGAAGTTTAGGAGTAGAGGAAGATCATTTATTCTTTTTACCAAAAGAAAATAATTTTTGGATTTTAGGCAGTGGTATTGGTCCATGTGGTCCTGATTCCGAAATGTTTTATGATACTGGTAAAGAGAAATGTTCTCCTAAATGTAATCCAGCTTGTGACTGTGGTAAATACCTAGAAATTTGGAATGATGTCTTTATGGAATATTATAAAGATGAAGAAGGCAATTTAACAAAATTAAAACAACAAAATGTGGATACAGGTATGGGTTTAGAGAGAACAATTACCGTTTTAAATGGGCTTCCTAGTGTTTATGATTCTGATATCTTTAGTGGTATTAAAAGTAAATTAGAAGAACTATCTCAATTAAAATATGAAGATAATTTACAAAGTTTTCGTATTATTATGGACCATATTAGAACAAGTACTTTTATTTTAGCGGATGATCATGGTATTACACCATCAAATATTGGCGCCGGTTATGTTTTAAGAAGACTTTTAAGAAGAACAATTCGTCATTTAAGAAAATTAAATATTAATGATTATGTTTTAAATGATTTAGCTAGTATTTATATAGATGAATATGCTGATGTTTATCCAGAACTAGCTAAAAATAAAGAAGCAGTATTTAGAGAATTAGAAAAAGAATATAATAAATTTAGTCATACCTTAAAAGATGGAGAAAGATTATTCTATAAAACTATTCGTCATATGGAAGGTAATACTTTAAGTGGCAAAGATGCCTTTAAATTATTCGATACATTTGGTTTTCCAATTGAAATGACGGAAGAACTTGCCAAAGAAAATAATTTAAGTGTTGATATAGATGAATTTAATAAATGCTTTAAAGAACATCAAGAAAAATCCAGAACTATTGATGCTGGTTCATTTAAAGGAGGTCTTGCTGATCACTCAATTGAATCAACAAAGTATCATACTTTAGCCCATTTACTTCTTGCCACTTTACAAGAAATATATGGTAAAGATGTGATGCAAAAGGGATGTAATATTACAACTGAGAGAATAAGATTTGATTTTAATTGTGATCATAAATTAACTGATGAAGAAAAGAAAAGAGTAGAAGTCAGAGTTAATGAAATGATTCAAACTAATACCCCAGTTACTTTTGAAGAAATTCCTTATGAACAAGCTAAAGCGGAAGGTGCTCACGGAACATTTGATGATAAATACGGAAGTATTGTTAAAGTTTATACTATTGGTAATTTATCGAAAGAAATTTGTGGTGGACCACATGTTGAAAATACTGGCGTATTAGGTCATTTCAAAATTATAAAGGAAGAATCATCATCTGCTGGTGTAAGAAGAATTAAAGGTATATTAGAATAAATGCTAATATACTTTTTTTGTTATAAATAAAAAAATTTTAAAAATTAGCACTCATATATTGACAAGTGCTAAGCATAATATTATAATGTAATTAGCATTTGAATTTATCGAGTGCTAATTTGGTGGTGATGCCATGATTATGGATGAAAGGAAAAAAGCGTTATTAAAAGAAATTGTTGAAACATATGTTAAGACAATTAAACCTGTTGGTAGTAATTCTTTATGTAAGAAGTTAAAATGCTCAAGTGCCACGATTAGAAATGAAATGGTAGCCTTAGAAAATATGGGCTACATTGAAAAAAATCATATTTCTAGTGGTAGAGTTCCAAGTGAACTTGGGTATCGTTATTATGTTGAGAATTTAATGGAACCAAAAGATTTAACTGGGGAAGATATGTTAAAGTTACAAACAATATTCTCTAATAATGACTTACAAGTTAGTGATGCAGTTAGTAAGTGTCTGGAAATTATTAGTGATTTAACTAACTATACATCAATTGTGTTAGGTAAGAGTAGTAACGATAATTTGCTTAAGCAAATAAATGTTATCGCTTTGGATGAAAGAAGAATAATTGCGGTTGTTTGCACCGATAAAGGGATAGTGGAAAATAAGCAATTTGTTCTTGACACTAATACTGATGTTAATGAAATAGTTAAAACTAGTGAAATGATCAATAAGATGTTAGTGGGTACTCCAATTAACAAAGTCGCTGAAAAATTGGAATTTGAAATAAAACCAATTATTGCGAAAAGAATTAAAGATTATGAAACAGTTTATAATATTTTCTATGATGCATTTAATGATTTTATAAAACATAATACTAATATGCATGTATCCGGAAGAGTTAATCTTTTAAAAGAACCAGAATATGAAACAACGGAAGATATTAAAAGAATAGCATCAAAATTAGAAGATGATTCATTTAAAGAAATGGTTAATAATATAGATGGTGGCGAAAACTTACAAATCTATATTGGCAAAGATTCTAATTTTGATGATAATGTTACAGTTATAAAGAAGAAATATAAATCTGGTGGCGAAGAAGGAACAATTGCCATAATTGGTCCTAAAAGAATGGAATATGAAAGAGTTGTATCACTACTTAATTATATGGTAGATAAGATCGAGGGAAAAGATGAAAGAAAATAGTGAAGAAAAAATTGAAACTTTGGATGATGTTGTAAAGGAAGAAAAACATCCAAAGAAAGAAAAGAAAAATAAAGAAGTAGAAAAATTACAAGAAGAAAAAAGAGATTTAAATGATAAATTACTTAGAATATCTGCCGAAATGCAGAATATGCGTAAAAGATATGATGAAGAAATAGCTAGAATGTATAAATATGAAGGGGAAGGAATAATTAAAGAATTATTAAGTACCTTAGATAATTTTGAAAGAGCTATTTCACAGGATGATGATAATTTAGAAGATGAATTATCTAAATTCTTAAGCGGATTTAAACTAATATATAGTGAATTCCGTACTAAGTTAGAGAATAAGGGGTTAAGTGAGATAAAATGTCAAGATGAAGCATTTGATCCTACTTTTATGGAAGCAGTATTAACTGAAAAAGTAGAAGGGAAAGAATCAGGTATAGTCTTGGATGTTTTACAAAAAGGATACAAATTTAATGATAAAGTAATAAGACCAGCAATGGTTAAAGTTAGTGAATAATAATACTCTAAAAAAAAGAAAGGAAATGATTAATTATGAGTAAAATTATAGGTATTGATTTAGGCACAACTAATAGTTGTGTTGCTGTCCTAGAAGGTGGCGAACCAAAAGTTATTCCTAATAGTGAAGGAAATAGAACAACTCCTTCAGTTGTAGCCTTTAAAGGCGATGAAGAATTAGTTGGTGAAACTGCCAAAAGACAAGCAGTTACAAATGTAAAAAATACTATTTCTTCAATTAAAAGAAAAATGGGAACTAGTGAAAAAGTTGAGGCTAATGATAAAAAATATACACCAGAAGAAATTAGTGCCAAAATCTTAGCCAAACTTAAAAGTGATGCAGAGGCTTATTTAGGTGAAAAAGTTACTAAAGCCGTTATAACTGTTCCAGCATACTTTAATGATGCGGAAAGACAAGCAACTAAAAATGCTGGCAAAATTGCTGGCTTAGAAGTTGAAAGAATTATTAATGAACCAACTGCTGCCGCTCTAGCATATGGACTAGATAAACAAGATAAATTACAAACTATCTTAGTATATGACCTAGGTGGTGGTACATTTGATGTATCTATCCTTGAGTTAGGTGACGGTGTCTTTGAAGTTAAAGCAACAAGTGGTAATAATCGTCTTGGTGGTGATGACTTTGATGCTCGTATTAGTGATTATTTAGTATCTGAATTTAAAAAAGAACATGGTGTTGATTTATCTAAAGATAAAATGGCTATGCAAAGAATTAAAGATGCAGCAGAAAAGGCTAAAAAAGATTTATCTGGTATGACAAGTGCTCAAATAAGTCTTCCATTTGTAGCGCAAAGTGATGAAGGACCATTACATATGGAAATGAGTCTTACAAAAGCTAAATTTGAAGATTTATGTCGTGACTTATTTGATTCAACTCTTGAACCAGTAAGAAAAGCTCTTAAAGATGCTAAATTAACAAATAAAGATATTGATAAAGTAATTTTAGTTGGTGGTTCAACTCGTATTCCATACATTCAAGAATTAGTTAAAAAAGAATTAGGTCAAGAACCAAATAAAGGTGTTAACCCTGATGAAGTTGTTGCCATGGGTGCAGCTATTCAAGGTGGTGTATTAACTGGGGAAGTTGATGATATTGTCCTTCTAGATGTAACACCATTATCATTAGGTATTGAAACACTTGGTAATGTTATGACTGTTTTAATTCCAAGAAATACAACTATTCCAACAAGTAAGAGTCAAGTATTTAGTACAGCTGCTGATAATCAACCTGCTGTAGATATTCATGT
>CANPZJ010000018.1 GCA_947588795.1 uncultured Bacilli bacterium | reverse complement strand
ATTTTTTATTGCTTTTACTTGTCCATTTTATTTACTTACTTTGCTAGTTGCTTTTACTTTTCCAATTCACCTAAAAAGAAATTACTAATAAATAGCAATCTCTTTTAACTCTTTATCTATAATACTAAATAAATATACTTTAATTTCTTTCTTAAAAATACTTTTTAAATACTTATAATATACTTTTAATTGATCTATATATTTTTCATCCTGAATATTTTTTAATTTATAATCGACTATAATAACATTATCATTATTTTCTAATACTAAATCGATAATACCATTATATTCTATATCATCTAATTTATAAATAAATTCATGTTCTTTATATATTTTAGTATCTTTATTAATATTTAAATTATTAACTAAATATTCTATTGCATCTTTATAAGGATTATCATCTTCTATGTTAAGAAAATCTGTTTGTTCTAAATATTTATGAACATGAGTACCATAGGCTAAAGTATTTAGTTCATCCTCAGTAAGTAATGTATGTACTTCTTTGGAGGCTTTTTTATTTTCTATTTCTTTATTTGGAATATCTAAACTTTTAAAAATAATTTTTTTATCGTTATTACTATTATCTAATTTATTATTAACACTACCATATAAATAATCTTTAGTTAAACCGACTAAATCTAAATTAATATTAGTTATATATTTATTTAAATATTTTTTAATGCTTTCTAAAATATCTAAGAATGATTTATAACTACTAATATATTTTTCTTCTCTAAAACTAGTTACGATAATCATTTTTTCTCTGGCTCTAGTTAAAGCTACATAAAGAAGTCTAATCTTTTCGGATACATCATTAATTAAATATTTATTTTTTGATAAATCTTTTAAGATACTACTCGTTAGACCCTCATCAAAGTAAGGTAAAATTACGCCATATTTATTATCATATAAATATTTATTATCGATATCTTGGCGATTAAATTCTTTATGGAAACCAGCAAAATAACAAACTGGAAATTCGAGTCCTTTTGATTTATGAATATTCATTATTTTAACACTATCTTGATTACTCATGACACTTACATATTTTATTTTATTATTATCATCTTCTAACATTCTACTTAAATATTCATTAAAATCTCTGTAAGTATAACCCATCATATCTAAGTTTTTAGCAATATCTAGTAAATTATCTAATCTAATAATAATATCTTCAACATTACCTATTTTAATAATAGCTTCATAAATATTAAAATCACTAATTATTCTACTTACTAACTCATAATTACTTAAACTATCTAAATTATCAGCAATAGTACTTGCAATTTTATAAATATCGGTATCCATATAAGTATTATTTGTGATAATGTTAAAAATAGTATTATCATCATAAGCAAATATAAATGATCTGGCTATACTCATAAAATAATATTTAAATTCAGTATCTATTAAATTATCTTTAATTTTTATAATAAACTTAAGTATATTACTTACAAGCATCGTATCTATTTCATTAGTTAAATCTTTATCTTCATAAATAGTTAAAGGTATACCTAAATATTCAAATATTTTTTTGGCTAAAGGAAAAGTTTTACCTCGATCTAAAATAATACAGAAATCTTTGTAGGTAGCTTTCCTTAATTCTTCTCTTTCTTTATCAAATACTTGATAGTTGTTTTTAATTTTTTTTATTATGTCTTTCGCAATAATAAAGTATTCAATTTCTTCTTTCGAAAAATCATCACTTAATTCATAATTTAAAATTTCTAAATTATAATTATCATTCGTTTTATTTTCTTCATAAAGGGTATTACCAAAATTCATTTGATGGTCTACTTTGTAGTTGGCACCACCAAGAGTATCAGTCATAATAAATGAAAATATTTCATTAATGTTATTTATTACTTCACTTCTCGAACGAAAATTAGCGAGTAAATCAATTTTAATGCCACCAAAAAGTTTACTATAGTTATCATATTTATTTTTAAAGATACTAGGATTAGCATTTCTAAAGCCATAAATAGATTGTTTAATATCTCCAACCATATAGACATTATTATTCTCTATTAAGCTAATAAATTCTTCTTGAATATCATTAGTATCTTGGTATTCATCTACTAATATTTCTTTAAATGTATGTTTTAATTCTTCTTTAATATAATCGTGTTCTTTTAATAATTTAATAGCTAAAGCAGCAATATCGGTAAATTCATAGACATCATTTTTAAATTTATAATTATTAAGTCTCATAATAAATTCTTTAAATATCGGAATTATAACAGCCATATATTCTTTTAAAATATTAAAAGATTCTCTTATTTCATTGTTATCTAGAAATCTTAGAGCATTTTTAAAATCTTTATATTCATTATCAAAAGCATTTTTAAATTCATCTAAATCTTCACTATCTTTTGGTTTACTTGGAAGTCTATTTGGAATACTTCTTACAATCTCATCATAAGAAGATGATGTAATTAATGAAGAGAAAGCATCACTCATTTTAGAGGCATAATCTGGATAAATGCTAGTATCTATTTGCATGATTAAATTTTCAATATTATTTATTTTATTATGTAATAATTCTTCATACTCTTTTATATAATTATTTATCGCATCATCACTTAAATAAGTATTTAAATAATTATCTAAGTACTCTAAAGGATTACTTTTTAAAGTTATTTTATCAATTATTTTAAGTAATTCACTTTTTAAATTATTATCATTTTTAATTGTTAAATCATTAATAAGTTTTTGAAAATGTTCATTGCCACTTTTATAAGCATCTTCCAATATTTCATCTAGAATATCACTTTTTAAAAGGGAAATAATACCAGAATCAACTATTTTTAAATCATTACTAATATTTAGAAGATAACTATATTTTTTAACTAAAGATAAAGTATAAGAATCAAAAGTAGTTATATAAGCACTTTCTAAATAATCTAGATTTTCTTTAAGTTCGGGATGCTTTAAAATATTTTTCCGAATTCTATCTTTCATTTCACCCGCGGCAGCATTAGTAAATGTTAAAATAAGTAGTTCATTTATTTTAATACCTTTTTGTAATTTATAAATTACTCTTTCGGTTAATACTGCTGTTTTACCAGAGCCGGCACCAGCTGAAACAATTATATTAGAGCCATCCCTTTCAATGGCTTCTTTTTGTTCTTTAGTCCACTTCGGCATTTTCTTCACCTCCTAAAAAATCTAAATTAGGAATTTCTTTTAATTTAACAAAATCATCTTCCTTTTTAAAACAGATATCTCTAAATTTACAATATTCACAACCTATATTTTTATCCATACCAATTCTTTTAGGATTAATCGGAAATTCTCCATTTGTAATATTTTCAATAGCCTTATCAATATTTTCTTCCGTTAATTCAATTACTTTATTAATCTCACTATCACTTAAAACTTTCGCATTAGCGGTAAAATTACCATCTTTTTTCAATTTCATACTTTTTATTAATTTACTAGATTCAAAACTATTATCAAATTTACTTAAAATATTCATATTACTATTAGAATATCCTTCTAATTTCAAACCAGCTTCTTTTTGTTCTAAATAGGTATGATTATTATTTTTATTAACAGATGATGTGTTTATAACATGTTGTAAGTAAAAACCTGCAAATTGAGGATTTTTAAATAGATTGGATTTTTTTACTAAATACAAATAAATTGGTAATTGTAAACTTAACCCATATGGTAAATATTTTAGATCAGTATTAATAAATCCAGTCTTATAATCAATTATTGTTATATAAGTTTTACCATCTTCTTCTTTATATAAAATTTTATCAATTATGCCTTTAAAAGAAATATTAATGTCTCTACTTTTATCAATAATTATTCGCTTTTCATATTCATGTTTATCTAAACCAATATATTCATTTTGTCCTCTTATTACATTAAAAGCAAATTTAATTTCATCAATTATTTTATTTAAATAAAATCTTTCTTTAAAAGTAAATTCTCTTTCGTGACTAGCTAAATAATTTCTAATTTCTGTATCGATATCTAAATTATTATTTAAACATTTTTCTAAAACATCATGAAATAAAGAACCAATAAAGGTGTCAAAAGTATCAGTAAATGGATCTATTTGTAAAATACTCTCTAAATAATAACGAAAAGCACATTTATTATAATTATTCAAAGAACTATAAGATAAAGTTAGTTTATTATTTAGATATTTTAAATAATTATTGTTATCTATCCCTTTAAAAGTATTATCAAATTTATTATAATTTTCTTCTTCTTCATTAATACTATTACCATAAATAGATAAAGCATCACTAATAGTACCATAAGTATTAAAGTTATATAAACATTTAGCATATTCTAATTTACTTAAAGTTAGCGAATAACTTATATCTAAGTTAATATCTATTTTCTCAATATTACAATTAAATTCATTACTAAGTGCTGATATATAACATTCTTTATGCCCATCACTTTTTTTATAAGTAATAACTAAATTATTAATATTTTCGATTATAGATAAAGTATTTTCTTTTATTATTTTATTTTTAGTAATTGTATCATATTTAGAAATACCTTTTATATTATCAGTTAAATAATCTTCATCTTGATAAGTTTTAGGCATACTATCAGAATTAAAATTCATTAAAAAGATATAATCATTATCATTGACATAATCATCAATATTTATAATATCAACATAATTATCTATTTTAAAATCATTAATAATAGTATTTTTAAATGTATAAGTTAAAAATTTTTTTAAAAGAGAAATATCTTTAATAAAAACATATTTATTACAAATATTAATTATTTTGTTATAGATATGTTGGCTATCTTCTTTTATTAAATCTAAAGACTCATTTAAATCATTTGTTAAATTATTTAAAAACTTTTGGCCTATTTCATTATTATATAAAGTATTTTGACTAGGTATTTTAATTGGTATATGATAAAAATTAAATATTCTTTTGATAGTATTATAATAATTATCACTAACATTCGCAAGTTTAATATGATTAATATCAATACCTTTATCTAGTAATTCCGCAATAGATTTGGCAACAAAACTTACTTCTTCTTCAATATTTTGGGCTTCATAAATTGTAAATTCTTTATTTATTTTTTCTTTTGTTATTATTTTAGCATTTAACTCATGAAAAATATCTTCTTCATATTTTTCTAGATAAGAATAACCTATAATTATAATTTTAAAACTATTAATATATTTTTTAAATAAAGGATTATAAATTAAATATTCTTCATCTTCTAACTCCCTTTTTATATTACCTAAAAGTTTTAATTTAGGATCATTAGGTAAAATACTTGGAAGATAATATAAATTATTTAAATACATTTTAGCAATAGATATTTTTAAATTATATTTAGATACTAAATAATAAACCGCTCTTTCATCAAAAGAAAATAAATATTCTTGCATGAATTCTTTTTTCGTATAAAATTTAACATTACAAAAAGTATTTTGTTTAGTTAAATTTTTTAAAACAGCCTTTTTATAACTATTTTCACAAATAATAATTGTATTGTCTGTTACTTCTATATCCATAAACTACTCCATTATACTTTTTTGATAATCATCGATAATATTTAAAATTTCTTCCTTAGAATTTGCTTTACATAAATTTAATTTTAATTCTTTAGTGTTAGGTAAACCTTTCAAAAAATACATAAGCATTGTCCGAAGTTCTAGAACCGCAATATGTTCTCCTTTTTCTCCCACTAAATCTAAAGTTAATTTCTTCATCATATCTAGTTTTTCACCTGTTGTTACTTCTTTAGGTAAAATACCTTTTTCAAAGTATTCGACACATTCTTTAAAAATCCACGGATTACCTAAAGCACCACGACCAATCATAACGCCAGCACAACCACATTCATCCATCATTTTCTTTGCATCAAAACAAGTTTTAACATCACCATTCCCAATAACTGGGATTGATACAGCATTAACTACATCTTTGATAACTTGCCAGTCGGCCTTACCTGAATATCCTTGTTTACGAGTTCTCCCATGAACAAAGATAGCACTAGCACCCTCTTCTTCACAAATTTTGGCAATTTCTGTAGCATTAATACTATTTTCATCCCAGCCACTTCTAATTTTAACTGTAACAGGAACCGATACTGCTTTAACAACTGATGAAACTATTTTACGAACTAACTCTGGATCTTTTAATAAAGAACTGCCTGCTTTACTTCTAATAGCAACTTTTGGCACAGGACATCCCATATTAATATCAATAATATCTGGATGCATATAATCTTCCACTATTTTAGCAGCCTTAGCCATAGTTTCTGGATCTTCCCCAAAAATTTGCTCAGAAATAGGTCTTTCTTTTTCTTGCATTTTAAGTAAGTCATAGGTTTTCTTAGAATCATAACAAAGTGCTTTATCAGATACCATTTCGCCAACAACTAAAGATGCCCCCATATCCTTACATATACTTCTAAAAGATGTACTAGTAATTCCAGCCATTGGGGCTAAAATAAATGGATTTTTAATTTCAACATTACCAATAAAAAAACTCATATTATCATTGTTACCTTATCATTATCTTCAAGTAAAAAAGCATTGGCATCATCAGTATCAATGTGTAGTTCAAAGTAACCATTATCACTTACTTTAACTGCGGCATCAACAATCCCACTTTTTTCTCCATCTATTTTAATTTTGACTATTTGCTTATCTATTATCCCTAAAGCTTTTGCTTCTTCTGGTGTCATATGAACATGACGATTAGCAATTATTAACCCATCTATTTCAACACTACCTTTAGTAGTTTCTAAAACAATTTTAGGAGTATCTTCTAAATCACCACTTCTTCTAACTGGGGGATTTACTCCTAAAGCCCTAGCATCTCTTTTAGAAATTTCTACTTGAGTATATTTACGAAGTGGACCAACTACCCTCACATTTTCTATTTTTTTATCACCAACTTTAATAGTTAATGTTTCATTTGAAGCAAACTCACCAACTTGATTTAGTTTAGTTTTAATAGTTAATTCACCATCAAATAATTTGTCAAAAACTTCTTTAGTTAAATGCACATGTCTATTACTAATTCTTGCATTAATACTTTTTTCCATAGTTTATCACCTACAATTTAATTATACCTTATTTATTTGAATATTTATAGTTATTTTAATCATAATAATAATGGTGAAGAAAATGAAAAAACCAGGTTGCAGTAAGTGTCAAGAAGCGCAAACGCAAGGAAGATGCTACATTGATAAAGAATCCGGTATGTTATGTGTTACCTTAGAAGAAAAAATTGATTTACCAAAAGGTAAAAAAGTTTTAGTACCTCAAATATGTACTGAATGCGGCACAACTGAATGGATTACTATTGACACTGAAGAATAATTTAGTTGTATTTTAAATAATTTAAAGTATACTAAATTTATAGGAAATGTGTATTCACATCGCCTATATAAATAGGTTGGATGCTAACGAGCCAATATTTCTATTAGTTCGCAGGCATCTTTTATTTTTTTGCTTTTATTAACTTTCCATTATACTTAGTTATAAATTCATTATACCATGCCATTTGTTTTATTTTATCATCGACAAAACACAATTCTAGTGTATCAAAATTTATTTTTATCAAGTTACTATCAAACATTTTATGATGATTTCTACATAAGCAAATACCATTTTCTGGGACATCTCTTCCATTTCCATTTACAGCTTTTATGTGTGCTGCTTCCAAAATTTTTGGCTCATTGCATCTACAAATAGCACATTTATTATCGTATACTTCTAAAACTTTCTTTCTAAATTTATAATATCTACTTGCTCTACTGGAAGTTATTTTTTTTCTTTCATAATTATAATTGTAATTTTTTAATAATTCTTTAGGAAAATTTAAATCATCGCTACTTGGTGCAACTAAACTATATAAATCTTCGATATAATATTCTAAAGCATCAACTTTAATAAATATTACTTTATGATATATATTACTTTTCTTATCATGTATATATTTGGTGTTTATTATTTCGTTATTTTCAAAAAGTTTATTCCAAGAGTATGAATTTACAGAGAATGTTTTAATTGGTGTCCCCTTCTCTTTTCTTAAAATATTATTCCATATAATAGCTATATCATAATTAATATTTTCATTAATATAAACTATTATATCTTCTTGAGGATAATTATTAGAATAAGGAGTATATTGAATTTTACTTTTTGTTTCATTAAATTTTTTTTGAATAATTTTATCTTTATTTCTTTCTCCAATTATAATTTGATTACCATATATACGTTTTAAATTATTTATTAATTCATCATAATCTCTCACATAAATTACCTCTATCAACAAATTTTTTTATTTATTTTTATAAATTATCTTTTCAATTACCATTTATATCCACAAGATCTACATTGCATTGTTTTACCAATTTTACTACTTGCTAAGCCAAAAAATCCAATTGATACCGCTCTATTTAAGTTAGATATCTTTCCAATTGATATACTACCACAATTTGGACATTTAGGAGCATTATTTTCCTGCTCTCTTATTTTTTCTAGTCTTTCTTGACTTTCTCTTAAATATCTTAAATTTGGATTTATGATTTCATCTTCTTTTTGCTTTCTATTTATTAAAAAATCATTAGTATTAATATGTCTAGGTCTTCCAGCGATTTCTTCAAGTGTACCATCACTTAAACTACATTTACTTATAAATTCAACATATTCATTAAAACAATTAAAAAGTTTCATATGTTCTTCAGTATAATTAAATGTTGCTTTATATGTAAGTTTTAAAATTGAAATTGTTTTATCTATTGATCTTTTTTCAATTTCTCCATCTTCAATTAACTCAAATGTTGAATTAACAAAATCATAATAATCAAATATAATTATATCATTAACTTTATTATATTCAGATAAATATACTCCTGTTCTACCAAGTTCAACATGTTTTTTTAAAGCTTTTTTTGTAATATATTTTTGATATTCTTCGCAAACACATTTAAAATTTTCACACTTATCAAATACCGATTTTCCAATTTTTAAAATATATTTTTGATACAATTCAATTTTTTCTTCATCAGTTTTTGATAACATTAGTTTTTCTTTAAGTTCGTATATTAAATCATCAATATTCTCACACTCTTTTAAATTTCCACAAAATTCTAGCAATAATTCTTGACGATCAATAAAATCTTTATATAATTCATAATCATCCGCTGCTGTTTCTGATACTTTATTAATGAACTCAACATTTATTTTTTTTAACGCATTCCAATTTTTTATTGTCCAATCAATTGTATTTCCAGAAAATTTATTATAATTTATTTGGTTTTTATCCATAATTATTTCTAAATTATTTATATATTCTTCTTTAGTATGATTTCCACTTGATAAATTAATATATTCCATGTTTTTTATAATATTTTCTTTTTCTAAAGAAACACAATCTTCGGATATATTCATTTTTATTTTTTTCACAAATGCAGGCTCCCAAAGCTTTGGTTTCTCTTTAGAATTACAACCTATAAATGCTTCTTCACCTATTTTTTCCAATTCATCTGGTTTTACTTTTAGGGAAGTACAACCCATAAATACTTTTTCACCTATTTCTTTTAAATTAGGAGAAAATTTTATTTCTTCTAATAATTTACAGTTTTTAAATGCTTCTTTTTCAATTTTTTCTAATTCATTTGGTAACTCTATTACTTTTAATGAAATACAATCACTAAATGCATTTGCTCCTATTTCTTTTAATCTTGAAGGTAATTTAATTTCTTTTAATGAGATACAGTCAACAAATGCATATGGTTCTATTTCTTTCAAATTTAAAGACAATTTTATAGTTTTTAGCGACGCACAAGAATCAAACATTAAACGGCATACTTTTTCTAACTCATCAGGCAATTCTATTTCTTTTAGTGATTTACATCTAGAAAATGTCCATTTACCAATAATCTTAACACTTTTTGGAATAAATATTTTTTCTAATGAAACACAGTTTCTAAATACTCCTTCTCCTATTTTTTCCAATTCATCTGGTAATTCTATTTCTTTTAATGATTTACAATTATCAAACGCTCCTTCTCCTATTTCTTTCAAATTAGGTGAAAATTTTATTTCTTTTAATGTAGTTCGATCTCTAAATGCATAGGAACCAATTTCTTTAACATTATTTGGAACTGTTACAATATCTGATTCTCCACTATATTTTATTAGCACCCCGTCTTTTATTTCAAAATCACTTTCATTACTTACTATACTATTAGGAATATTAGTGTTATTATCTTTTAATATTATTTTTTTTCCACAATATTGACAAAATCCTTGTTCCATTGTATCGTCCATTTTTAAGTTTTTGTTACATTTTGGACATGTTAACGATATTGTTCCCATTTTTCAATCATCTCCAGTTAAAACAAAATAAACATATATTAAATATTACTTGTTACATATCAATTTAATTATACTATATTATCTCAAAATATACCATCTTCTATTTTTAATATTAATACAAAATTTATATATATCACTATCTTTGAATACTTTGCAATATATTCTACAGTTTTTTTCACAAACATTATACTTTTTTACTAAACTTTTAGTTTAAATTTTTATTTCATTATAAATATTGTTTAATAAATTTTTATTTGTAAATACATTCGACAAAACTTCTAATAATTAGACAAAAGTAAGTGCGCTAGTTGCACTTACTTTCTTTCAATATTTATTATTTTATTATCTTTTATATCTATTTCATATATATCATATAAATCATTATTATCATCATATATTACTTGATCTTTATATAACACAATTAAATTTTCATCTAAGTTATAATCATATTTACAATGTTTTAATAAATAACCTAATATAGCTCTTTTATGCGTAAATAATACATAAGTTTCATTATCTAAATTTTTAATAAAATTATCTATTCTATTACCAACATCTACTAAAGATTCTCCACCATCTAGTTTATAAGTAAATTCTCTATCTTGCATACCTTTAAGCATACTCATACTTTTACTACCTAAATATCCTACTTTACAATCATTTAATTCATTAGTTAAATTAATCTCTATATTTAATTCATCTTTTAAATATTTAGAAGTAGCAATAGCACTACTATAAAAACTAGAATATATTTTATTGACATCTTTTAGTATTGGCATTTTACTTATTTTTAAAGCACTTTCTTCTCCTTCTACACTTAAAGGTCTTACCATTCTTAAGTTCTCTAAATCCGTATTAAAATCATATTTTAAATTATCACATAAAGAATTATTACTTACTAAATAAAGTTTCACTACTCTTCACCTTCATCATTATATTCTATTTCTAAATCATTATTTTTTAATTCTTTAATTTCGGCATTTTTAATACTTTGAAATCTTTTCGTAATTTTTTCGGTTGTTGTATGTAGTTCATCTAAACTTTGATTAACTGATTTAACACTTCTTGATAATTTATCCCATCTTTCTTTATAACGATTAAATTCTACTCCTAATTTATCTAATTCTTCATGAATAACTTTGGCATATTTATCTCTTTCCATATTCTTTAAAATCATACTAATAATAGATAAAGTACTAATTAATGTAGTTGGACCAGTTATCCATACTTTTTTAGAGTAAGCATAATTAATTAATTCAGGATGATAAGCATTAATCTCCGCAAATAAAGCCTCAGCTGGTAAAAACATAATAGCTTCATCACTAGTTTCACCAGGAATAATATATTTACTTGCAATATCATTAATATGTTTTTTAACATCACTAACAAATTCTTTTTCAAACATATCACGTTCTGCTTTAGTCCGATTTTTATCAACCATTTTTTGATAATTTTCTAATGGAAATTTACTATCTATTGCAATAGTTCCTAAAGGAGCTGGGGCATATAATAAGGAATCGGCAATAGAGCCATTACTCATTTTATGTTGAATACTATATATCCCACTTGATACAGGACCAAAAGCATTATTTAAAATGTATTCTAAGTTAACCTCGCCAAAAGTACCTCTTGTTTTTTTATCAGTTAAAACACTTTGTAATGATACTATTTCACTATTTAATCCATCTATTTTCTTTTGGGCTTCATCTATTTTATTAAGTCTTTCTAAAACATTCATAAATGTCTTATTACTCTTTTCAAAATTTTCGGATAATTGATTATTAACTCGATCATTAATTAAATTTAAACGATATTCTATTTTTTCAACTAAACTTTCAAAATCACCACGTAAATCTTTACTAAAATTTAATTTAAAATCACCAATTTCTTTTACAACTGTAGTATCTAATTTACCTATTCTCTCTATAACATCTTTACTACCATTATTTTTAATTAATACTATAATAAGTAGGATAATAACAAAGATTAATAAACCAATAATAATATACTCTAACATAATTACACCTCTATTATTTTCATTATAGTATTTGGAAATATTTCTGTCAA
>CANPZJ010000017.1 GCA_947588795.1 uncultured Bacilli bacterium | reverse complement strand
TCTGGTGTGATTCTTTCGATTTTTTCATTTACTCTCATAACTTCATCCTCCTAGATTAATTTTATCAAATTTTGTATTACTTGACTTGTCTGATTTTTATTATAAGAGTCTTTCTTAAATTATTTTGCTTCTTTTACTGCAACACTTTTACGACATTTAGGACAATATTTTTTAACTTCTAAACGTTCAGGATTATTTTTCTTGTTTTTACTTGTTGGACGTAATTCAGTTCCACAAACAGTACATTTCATTTTAACAAAACTACGATTTTCATTTTTAGCCATATAAAATCCTCCTCACTTAATTACCACCCTATTATATCAAACTTTTACTTATTTTCAAATAGAAAGTTAGTAATACCTTGCGAAATATAACGTGTAATATACACTTTACTATAATTATATTCTCTGGCGACATAAATATTTGGGGCCATTACAACTAAACTATACTCAGGGTTGTCATAGGGAGCAAACCCTACAAAAGCAATTGAAGTAGTCTTTGTATCCATTACTCCATCATTATTCGTATCAATAAATGTTTCACTTGTACCAGTCTTTCCAGCTGGATTATATTTACTTAAAATATAGTTTCTTGCAGTACCTGAAGTAGTTGCCAAATGCATAGCTTCTTTTAATCTTTCTAAATATTTATTATCTAAACTGACTCTATTCGTAACCGGATACTCATTTTTTAAAACAATATCATCATTATTTGTAATTTCTTTCATTAATTGGGGCTTATGTTTTTCACCCATATTGGCTACTGTACTTACATATTGAAATAATTCAACTGGTGTATAAGTATCATATTGGCCAATACTTAAATTAAGGAGTAAATCAGATGATGTTAAATCACCAGTAATACCTGGTTTTTCATTTGGCAAATCTATTTTGGTTAACATACCTAAACCATATTCTCTGAAAATACTTCTAAATTTTTCAAAATCCGCTGGTGTTGTATTTAATTTCATATTATATTTATAAACATTATTAGTAAGACCAATCGCTATTTTAAATTGATAATAATTACTACTTTTCGCAATAGCAGTTAAATCATTAACATTACCTAAACTTTTATAACTACATTTAATTGGTACTTGATATAATTTAATACAACTATCTTTAACTGTACTTCCTATATCGATAACATTATATTTATAACCAGTGCTAATGGTAGCCATTTTGACAACTGAACCAACAGTATAAGAATTAGTAATTAAATTAGTGTTGGCGTTTTCAAACTTTCCTTCTTTGGCATCAACTAGTTTTTGTCCAGCAAAAGCAATTATTTCTCCTGTTTTAGGTTTACCAACAATACTATAACTTTCGGAAAAATAATTAGTATTGGCTCTTTTTTTTGCGTTTATTATATTTTCTTTTAATAATTCTTCTAATTTCATTTGCACATCTATATCAATAGATAATACTAAATCACTCCCATTTTTACCTTCTTTAATTAATTTTAAAGTATTATCACTATTTACCTCATATAAATCTTTTTCACCCTTTAAATAATCTTCATAATAACTTTCTAAATAAGAAAGGCCCACTATATCATTTAGTTCATAACCTTTTTTTAAATATTCATCTTTCTTTTCTTCCGGAATACTGCCAATTTTGCCAAAAATATCTTTAAGGACATCACCATAATTATAAACTCTTTCCCAAGTAAGGCCTGTCGTAATACCCTTAATATTACTATCAACAATTTTACTATATTCTTCGTCAGATAAATTACTGGCTATTTCTTTTTTCTCATAAGAATATCCTTTATTCATTAAACTATAGATAGTAGCAATTTCTTTTTCTTTATCAGTAAATTTATTTAATAAATCATCAGTAATTCTTTCTACTTTTAATTTCTTTAAATCTTTACTAGTTAACTTTCTTTCCTTAAATAGTTGATATTCATCATCTGTTATTAAATCATCTCCATTATTATGCGTTATAAGGTAATAGTTTTTTAAACTATCTTCATCTATTTTAACATTTAAAATATTTGCTAAACTTTTAGCTATATCTAATTCATCTTTAGTTTTAATTCCCTTTAATTTAGTATAAAAAACTGTTTTAATACCTTTATTATCTACTAAAACTTTACCATTGCGATCAATGATTCTTCCTCTTGGGGCACTTCCACCAGTTACATAATTACTAGTTTTTTGTTTTAATAAATTTACATACTTATCATGATCATTTATATTTAAATAAAATACTCTTCCTAAAAAAAGAGTAAAAATAATTATTATTAATATATACTTCTTCATAATTCCACCATTATTAGTATGGTAATATCTAATAAGAGTATTCAAATTTAAAATTTAACATAAAATATATTAGGTGGTTTAGATGTTTAATATAATAGAGCGATATATAAATAATATGAGTGTGGATGATATTAGAAATTTTGCTACAGCAAAAGATATTAATTTATCAGATGATGAATTAACATTTACTTATAATTTTGTTAAAAAAAACTATCGTGACTTTTTAAAAAATCCGAAAGTTTTTGACATAAGACGATATAAAAATAATTATAGTGAAGAAAATTTTAATAAAATAAGTAAAGTGTGGAATGAATATTATAATAGATATTCTTCTTACTTATAAAAATCTCTAATATCTTTAAGTAGATTTTCGTTAAAAGTGCCCTTTTTTAACATTTCTATTTCAAATTTATAAGGTGGATAAACTAATTCTTTTTCCCCATCTTTTATTGATACATAAGGTGTTTCTAATATTTTAGGAACATCTTTTAATTTTTCATTATATACTATATTTAATATTGTAGCAAAACCTAGGGTACCAAAGCCAATATTTTCATGACGATCTTTGTGAGAGTCAATAGGATTTTTACTATCATTAACATGAATACAATGTATTTTATCTATACCAATTAACTTATCAAATTCATCTAAAAACTCGGTAAATTTAGTCATATCATAACCAGCATCATTTAAGTGACAAGTATCAAGACATACCCCAATATTAGCTGATTCTACCCCATCAATAATAGATTTTATTTCTTCTAAGCATCTGCCACATTCACTACCTTTACCAGCCATAGTCTCTAATAAAATCATACAATTATCATCATCTTTAATAATATAGTTTAGGGCTTCAATGATATTGGCGATGCCAATCTCGGCTGGAAGACCCACACTACTACCTGGGTGTAAAACAATATATTTAATACCTAAAGTTTCACATCTTTCAATTTCTTTTTTTAAAAAACTTATGGAAAAATTCCAAGCATCTAATTTAGTTTTATTAGCTAAATTTATTATATATGGGGCATGACAAATAACATTATTCATACTAATATTATTTTCGGCCATTATTTTTTTTGCTTCATTTAAATAATCCAAATTTATTTCTGATCTAAAAGTATTTTGGGGAGCACCTGTATATAACATAAAAGCATTAGCTCCATAACTAAGTGCTTCTTTTAGAGAACCTAAAATTTGTTCTTTATCAAAATGTACATGACTACCAATAATCATTTTACTACCACTTCCAAAATAATTATCTCAAATATAATATTTTAATTCAAGAAAAAACTAGGTTTCCCTAGTTACATGAACAATTCTCATATGATTCTTGCCAAGCATCATTATCTAATTCACCTTTTTTAGTAAAATTCTTACGTTTTAAACCAACAAATCTGAATTCATCATTTTTCTTAAAATATAATGTATAACTTGGATTTTTAGAATCAGTTAAATCGAGTACAACTTTTCCTTTAAAATTTTCTTTATCATCATCTTCTAAATCATAATAGCCTAAATCTATTAAAGATGCTACTGTAAAACACATTGTTTTTGTACTTGAGTTATAACATTTATCTGTAGCATTTTCTGTAAACTTGAATTCTCCTAATTTATATGTATTATAGGCAGTTTCAGCACTTTCAACTGCATTTGTAGCCTCTAGTCTGAATGCTTTTTCTCTTGCTTCAGTTCCTAAAGGTAAAACTGTACTTACAGCTAAAACCAATACAATTGCTAAAACTACAATTACTGCTAATAATTCAATTAATGTAAAACCTTTTTTATTCATTTCCAACATCTGTACCTGTACAAGAATAAACTGTCGAGTCTTCTTTGTAATCAAAAACATTTTCATCTGCTATTTTTTTATCGGTATTAATCATATAATCGCCATTATGCATTATAACTTTATACTTATAATTATTGGTATTTCCATCGTCTTTAGTTACAATAACTTTTCCTTCATATTCTGGTGAATCACCTTCAAAATATTCCATATCTTTATCAAATAATCCTTGCTTAGCCATTTCCTTTACTGAAATACATACTTTTGTATCGCTTTCTTGGAAATCACCTGCAGTTGCATCTGTAGATTTTTTAAAAGAATCTAAAGATATCAAAGTCATAATATCTCCTGCCGTTGTTTTAGCTGCATTTGCTTCATCAATAAATGACTTTTTAACTGCCTTATTCATAAGTGGCAACAAGGTAGTAGTTGCAAGCACTGTAACAATTGCAAGAACAACTATAACTGCTAATAATTCAATTAAAGTAAATCCGTTTTTATTTTTTAAAGTTTTCATCTTTCTAGAGACCTCCTCTATCTTTAATTTAATCTTACAATATAAATCACATGTTGTCAATTAAAAGGCTTTAAATATTACACTTTTTTTACTACTCATAATAATTAAATAGTGATTTTCAAACTAGCAATATTGCCAACTTTGTCTTTAACACATATTAAATAATTACCATTAGTAACATCAAAAATATTTTCACTAGAATAACTCATATCAGAACTACAAATAGAACCATTAAGTTCTACAAAATAGCCAACAATTCCAGAGCCATTATTGTCACTTGCTTTTATTTCTAGTTTATTTTCTTCATTTATTTTAGTTTCATTTTCATATATTACAGGTAATTCATTGTCAATTTTTAAGCTAATATTGCTATTATATCTAGTTACTGTATTATCTTCATTAATTTTACTCAATTCAAAAGTATAATCTATTTTAGATGCTACAAGTAAATCATTATAATTAATTGTTAGTTCAGATCCGTTATTAGAATGTCCTGATGTACTATGCCAACTACAAGTGTTTTTTATACAATCAATATCTATATTATTACTAGTAGCTTTTAAAGTAATGTTGCTACCACCTAACCAATCATCATAATTTACAATTTTTACTCCATTTTGTATAACATCAATAGTTAATTCCTTATTTGTATCTTTTAATATACTTTCATCACATTTACCATTATGCTCATACGAATTATTATCTTGAAATATAGCATTATAGTGATCGCCGACTTTTGTCATCTTAACAATATAACAATTTAACTTTGAATGATCTGTATCATTAAATACATTACCATCTTCATCATCACTATCCATATATCCTTCAGTAACTAATTTATCTACAAATACACTAGTTTCTTTAGTATCAAATGCATATTTAGAAGCAGCAATTTCAATATTCTTAATTTTATTTTTTAAATGATTCTTTCTAATAGATGATGCAAGATTTCCTATACTAGGAATAGCTATAGCAAGTATTATAGCAAGTATTATAATAGTTGCTAATAATTCCATTAAAGTAAAACCTTTTTTATTCACTATTCTCACCATTTTAATTTTATCTTATTTAAAACTTTTTGACAAGAAAAAAAGTTAAGCAAAGCTTAACCAAAAGCAACATCAAGCATCATCATAATAACAAATCCTAAAATTGTAAATAAGCTCATTAAATTTTTATGCTCACTTTTCTGACTTTCTGGTATTAATTCACTTATAGCAACATATATCATAGCACCTGCTGCAAAGCTTAAGAAAAACGGTAAAATATTTTGCACAAAAATAACTAAAAAACAACCAATTAAACCAGCAATTGGTTCAACTATTCCACTAAGAGTACCATATACAAAACTTTTAGTTCGACTCATATTTTCTCGTCTTAAAGGAAGACTTACGGCTGTTCCTTCCGGAAAATTTTGAATGCCTACGCCAATGGCTAACATAACCGCAGCCGTAAGAGTTGCCTCTTTTGTGCCTAGTGCAATACTACCAAAAGCAACACCAATTGCAAGACCTTCTGGTATGTTATGTAGTGTTATCGAAAACATTAGCATTAATGTTCTTTTAATACCTTTAATATTTTTACTTTTCTTTTTTGATAAATATTTGTCAAAGAATATATCACTTATAATTAAAAATAAACCACCAACAAAAAAACCTAGAGATACAATAAACCATGCACACATACCCAAAGAATTAGCTCCATTAATCGCCGGATTTAAAAGTGACCAAAAAGATGCCGAAATCATTACACCAGCAGATAAACCTAACATTGCATCTAAAATAGTACCATTAATTTTTTTAAAGAAAAAAACTAAAGCAGCCCCCAAAGTAGTTATCCCCCAAGTCATTAAAGTAGCTAGTAATACTTGAATATATACTGATGTATTTATATACCACTCAATCATAAAAAAACACCCTATTATAATATAGAATGTTATTATTTTTTTAGTGTAGGCATATCACTTAATTATTTTGTTTCATTTAAATTTTTTTATTTTAATTTCAACTTAATTTCATTTGTCCGCTTTATTCGGACACTTCTTCCATATATTTCAAATCGTTACAATTTGTCACGGTTTCATCAACTTATATTAATTATATATTTTTTCTATTTTTCAATATTTTCTTCTAAAAGTTTTTCATCCATATATTCATAATTTAATTTGTTATTTTTTGTAACAACAGATTCTTCAAGTATATTTTCTATTTCAGTTCTAGTATTTTTAGCCACTTGACCACCTTGCCTTGCTACTTTTATGTTTTCTTTTAAGCCTAGTGGTCTATTTTTTTGAGCTAGTCTTTTAGTTACCTCTTCACTAATATCACTTAAAGATATCTCTAAACTATCCATATTATCTCTTAAACTTTCTTGTCTTAACCCTTTATACTCTTTATATTCTTTTGCGGTCATTCCAGACCACGTCTTATATATTTCATTGGTTAATATAGCATATTCTTTTTCTTCTACTATACCATTTTCTTTCCACACATCAGTTAATTTTTTTCTATCTTGTAAGGCTTTTATTCTTCTTGTAATCCAAGCCTCATCATAACCTTTTTCTCTGTATAAATCAATCGCTCTTTGCATAGCAATAGATGGATCAAATACTTCATCTATTCTTTCACTACCTAAATGGGCAAGCCATCTTTTAATTGGTTCGGCATTTTTGGATGGAATTGATTCAATTATTCTAAACATACCTTCAATATCGCATACATCAGTCATACGATATTTACCATCTGGTGCTTTTAATTTCAAAGCGTGACAATTTGTCACGGTTTCATTTCCTTCATCTTTAAGTCGTTGTTTCAACTTTCGCCAGTATGCTTGCTTATCTTTGCTTTCTGATACAACTCCGACAATATCAACCACACTAACATAATATTTCTCTTGCTCCTTATCCCATACTGTTCTAATAGTTTCATTATTAAATAACTTATTTACTAATTGCATTTTTTCTTTATTCATTTTTCAAAACCTCCCAAATTATTAAATTTTTCTAATTGCATATAGTCATATAATCCTTATTATTTTGCACTTATTTTCAATTGTCTAGTATTACTAGACAATTGAAGTTTTCTTACTTTTTTATAGCATCATTTTAAATAAATCAACTTTTAATACTTTTGTTATTTACATTTAATTTTTTATTCATATTTTTCCTCCTTCTATATATATTATTTGCTTTTTTTCTTCGATTTCCTTTTTTTCAGAAAACTTTTTTAAAAAAATATGCTGTGTATTAGATTTGAGGTGATGAAAACAATACAAAAATATAAAAAGATATGGTATGATATATATGTTGAAGATGAATTTAATAGAAAGAGTATCCTTAACTAACCAATCAAAAATATTAAATTCATCTTCAACAAATGTAATTTGATAGATTGGTTAGTTAAGGATACTTTTTTGAAGGTTTATTATGATAAAAGAAATTGAAGTAAAAGATTTATTACCAGATGAAATAGAAAAAACAATAAAATTCTTAGAAAGTATTTTAGGAATAAAAGAAAATGAAAAAAGCACTTTATCTAAATTAGTGAATCGAGAAAAGAAAAAAATTTATTGCCCATTTTGTAAATCAATTAGCATTGTAAAAAATGGTCATTCTAAAAAAGGTGTTCAAAGATATAAATGTAAAGAATGCTTACATAGATTTTGTGATACAACAAATACATTAAGCAATAATAGTAAATTAACATACAAAATTTGGTTAGAATTTTTTAAATGTATGAGTGATAAATTATCTATTAGAAAAACAGCTGCTAAATTACAATTAAATAAAAACACAATTTTTGGAATGAGACATAAAGTATTGAATGCGCTTTCTATATTTAGAGAAAACAGAAAATTATCAGGAGAAATACAATGCGATGAAAAGTATGAATCAATTAATTTAAAAGGTACAAAACCACAACAAATGCCAAGATTTTCTAAGCCAAGAAAATCACAAGGCGGTTCAAAAAGAGGAATAAGTGACCATCAAATATGTATAGCTTCAGCGATAGATGAAAATGATAATATATATTTTAAGATAGTAGGTAATGGTTCTATAACTACAAAAATGGTTGAAAAAGCCTTTGATAATCATCTTGAAAAAAATTGTATAATGATAACAGACTGCAAATCATCATATGAAAAGTTTTGCACTAATAATAGAATAAAATTAGAACAAGTAAAATCTGGTACATATAAAAATTTGAATGGTTATAATTTATCAGAAATAAATGCTTTACATTCAAATTTAGATTTGTTTTTAAAAAGTTTTGCTGGAGTATCAACTAAACATTTACAACAATATTTAGATTGGTTTGTATATCAAAAATATTTAACATATAGTATAGAAATTTTAGAACAACCACAAGTACTTATGAATTATGCACTTAGTAGAAAATCATATATAAAAATTTCTGACATTTACTCTATGGATTTTCCAATTGATATTTATAATATTTATGCTGATTATAATTTTTCTCCATCACCTCATATCTAATACACAGCAAAAAAATATAAAAAAATAAGACTAAATAACAAAATCAGAATAAAAAAGCCCAACACTTTTGACAATTTTAATTTAATTCAATTAATTGTTTTTATCTCTTTTTGAATTTGCTATATTCATAGCATTAAAAAAAGAAGTCATTCCAACTTCTTTAATTATATAATTTAACTATTTAATAATATATTACTTAATCACCAGCTGATACGGTATCACAAGTAAATCCATTTTCTTCATCTGTTTCAAAAGTTATTGTGAATTTTTTATTTGCTAATCTACCTTGTTGTTCTTTTTCACTATTTGCAATTGCTAATGAAGCTTGAAGTTCTGATGTTACTGAACTACCATTACCAGTTATTGTGAAAGTAATATTACCAGATTTAGTTTTATTAGAAGCTAACTCTTTTAATTTAATTGTTTGTAAATCTGATGGTATTTCAATAGTACTACCCTCTTTTGCAGAAAGTTTTAATACTGCTCCATCATCACCTAATGCTTCTTGATCGCTTGTACCATCTGACCAAGTAATTGCTCCTAAATCAGTATCATCATATGTTATTGTATATTTTGCAATACATTTGTATACAACACCTGAACTTCCACCAGTAAGAGTAGCTGTACCAATTGTTAATTTTTGTTCGCTGTCAATTACTGCAGTACCATCACCTTTTGCATAAAAAGTATGTCCTTTATTAGCTAATGACATATCTTCAGCTGTTAATGCCATATTAATATCATTGTTACCAGTTAATGCAACAGTACCTACTTGAGCATTTTCTGTACTACCAGTAATAGTTGTTTTAGCATTATTTTCAGCAGTTGCTCCGATTGCGAAATATGCAAATGTAGCTCCTACTACGGCAACTAATAATGTAGCAACAGCGATAACTGTTAATAACATTGTATTCTTCTTATCCATTTATATTTCCCTCCCTTCCATTTTAATAATATTTCCGAAATACTATTCTCTATATTTCTAATTTAATTCTACAAAAAAATGAAATTAGTGTCAATATTTTTAAGCCAAAAAATGAAAAAGAAGCGAAATTTTTATTCATCACTTCTATTTTTAAATTGTAAAATAATTGGTGTTCCTTCTAGGTCAAATGCCTCTCTTATCTTGTTTTCTAAATATCTTTCATAACTAAAATGTACTAAGTTTTTATTATTGACATTAAATGTAAACTTAGGAGGTTTACTACCTGTTTGACTGACAAAATATATCTTTAATCTTTTGCCTTTATAAGAAGGTGGTTCATGTAAAGATACGGCATCAGTTATAACATCATTAAGTAAACTTGTCTTTATTTCCTTACTATTATTTTCATATGCTTTTATTACTTCTGGCATTAAAGTATGTAATCTTTTTTTAGTTTTAGCACTAGTAAACACAAAATTAATATAAGGAACAAATTTAAAATATACTTCTAATTCGGTTTTCCATTTTTTTATTTCGGCATCTGGATCTTTTACCGTATCCCATTTATTAACACAGATAACTATTCCTTTACCAGCATCCATCGCATAAGATAGAATGTGTTTATCATGCTCAATAATACCTGTTGATGCATCAATTACTAAGACACAAACATCACTCCTGTCAATTGCTTTCATACTACGAAGTAAACTATATTTTTCTACTGTTTCATAGATACGTCCTTTTTTTCGCATACCTGCTGTATCTATAACAATATAATCATTTTTATCATAAGTAAATCTCGTATCAACAGCATCTCTAGTAGTACCTGCTACTTCACTAACTATTGCCCTATCTTCATTTAATAAAGCATTTATTAGGGAAGATTTACCAACATTAGGTCTTCCAATAAAACAAAATTTTAAAATATCCTCATCTTGTTCTTCTACTTCTTTTATATCTTTAGTTATTAAATCTAGAAGTTCATTAAAGCCTAAATTATGTTCCGCTGATACTGGTAAAATAGTTTCAAAACCAAGTTCATAGTAAGCATATATATTATCTTTTCTTTTTTCATTATCTATTTTATTTACTAAAACAATAACTTCTTTACCACTCTTTTTTAACATATTACGAACTTTTTTATCAGCATCATCTATATTAACTAGGCCATCTACGACAAATAAAATTAAATCAGATTCATCTATTGCAAGTTCTGCTTGCATAATTATATCTTTATTAAAATCATCATCTGTTCCATGTATACCACCAGTATCAATTAAATTAAATTTTTTATTCTTGTATTCAACTTTACCATAAATACGATCTCTTGTAATTCCTGGCTCACTTAAAATAATAGACTTTTTTTCTTTAATAAGTCTATTAAATATACTACTTTTGCCAACATTTGGTTTACCAATTAAAGAGACTGTTTTCATGTTTCACTTCCTAACTACAAGTAAGATTATTATCCATATCTAATTTAGCACTAATACGTTTATTTTTATAATAAATAATAACTTTTACTTTATCTAAATAATTTTTATTATCTCTAGGATCTGTTATACATCCATTGCCAGAAGTACTACTAGTTAAACAATTATTTTCATTATCTTTATCTAAATAATTTGGTACTAAATCACTTACAATATAATTTTGACAAGGTGATCCTTTATAACGAGCAGCGCTTTCAATTATAACATTTTTATTATCTTCTCCATACAAAGTAGCAGCTTCTTCAATAATATCTATCTTCTTCTCTAACATATTATTTTTAATGGTATTATTTAAAGCCCCAATTCCAGGAATTGCAATAACTGCTATTATACCAAGCAACACTACAACTGCTAAAAGTTCCATTAATGTAAATCCCTTATTATTCATATTTTATTCACCTATTTTACAAACCTTTCTATTATTTCTAATACTTCATTTCTACCTTTTTTGGTAATAGTAGAAAAAGGTAGAAAATTTTCATTTTCTCCTAATTTTAATGTATCTTTAATCAATTTATCTTGTTTAATTCTACCATTTTTACTAACTTTATCATATTTAGTAGCCACAATAGACACATCTAAATTATAATATTTTAAGAAATTATACATTAATATATCATCTTCAGTTGGTTTATGACGATAATCAATAAGTAAGAAAATATGTTTTAAATTTTCTCTTGTTTGTAAATAATTTTCAATCATAATGCCAAATTTCTTTTGTTTATCTTTAGATACACTAGCATAACCATAACCAGGAACATCTACTAAATAGAAATTTTTATTAACGAGATAAAAGTTTAATGTTTGGGTTTTACCAGGTTTAGATGATGTACGAGCAAAGTTTTTTCTTTCAATTAAAGTATTAATAAAACTACTTTTACCAACATTACTTCTACCTAATAGTAAAAACTCACACTTATTATCTATAGGATATTGACTTACTCTAATTGCAATTATTGGTTCTTCAACCGATTCAATTTGCATAATTAATCACCGCCTAAATTATATATTAAATTTAAATTATTTGCAAATTATTACTGACAGCAAAAAAGAGTAAAATAATATAAAAAGAAAAACTTTATGAAATTTGGGTATAAAAAAAATCATAAAGTTTTTTT
>CANPZJ010000016.1 GCA_947588795.1 uncultured Bacilli bacterium | reverse complement strand
ATAATTACTTGTAATCCCCCATATTTTAAAGTTAAAAATAATGGATATTTAAATGAAACAGAGAAACTAGCTATTGCAAGACACGAAATAAAAGTTACTTTAGAAGATATTTTTAAAATAGCTAGTGATCATTTAAATACAAAGGGAGAATTTTATTTAGTTCACAGAGTAGATAGACTAGATGAAATTATAATATTAGGTAGTAAATACAAATTAAATGTTAAAAACATTGAACTTATTAAAACAAAAGAAAATAGTAGTCCATATTTGGTTTTAATAAGAGCAGTTAAAGATTCATCTTTAGGAGTAAAAATAAATAATCCAGTATGCATTCAAAATTTAACTACCTATCAAAATCTATTTAAGGAGGAGTTATGAAGTTAGTTGTTGGCTTAGGAAATCCTGGCCGCGAATATAAAAATACTAGACATAATGTGGGATTTTCCGTTATTGATAATTATTTAGGTAAAGTTGACTGGAAAACCAAAATGGAATCATATTTCTACAGTACTGATGTAAATGGTGAACAAGTCATATTTATTAAACCATTAACTTATATGAATTTATCAGGTCTTGCGGTAAGTAAAGTAGTAAATTTTTATAAAATAGACATGGCTGATATTTTAATTATTCACGATGATTTAGATTTACCAATAGGAACTTTTAGAATCAAGAAAAATAGTTCTTCTGGTGGTCATAATGGTATTAAATCAATAATCTCTGAATTAAATAGTGAAGAATTTGGTAGATTAAAAGTAGGTATTGGTCACAATAGATTGATGCCAACTGATAAATATGTTCTTGCTAAAATTCCTAAAAGTGAATTAAATGAAATAACAAAAAATTATGATATCTTTAATGAAATAATAGATGAATTTATTAAATCAGGTATAGATAAAGTTATAGAAAATTATAATAAAAAATAGGTGAGATATGAATTTAAACGATTACTTTAACTTTACAAAGGAAAATATTACATATGGGTTAACAAATGAGTTAATCGCTTTTTACATTGATGAATTATTTAAAAATAAGAACAAAAATGTAATTTTAGTTACATCTAACTTATATGAAAGTAACAAATTATATAACATAATCAAAAATCATAATGATAATTGTGAATTATTCCCAATGGATGATTTTATAACATCAAAAGTAGTAGCAATGTCACCTGAATTTAGTTTAGGTAGACTTAATGTTTTAGAAAAATTAGAAAAACAAAAATGTATTATTGTTACTAACTTAATGGGTTATTTAAAATTTTTACCAAATAAAGATGCACAAAGTACTTTAGTTCTCAAAAAAGATATGGATATTAAAAGAGATGAATTAATTGATACTTTAACATCTTTTGGTTATCAAAGAGAATCTTTAGTTACCACATCTGGTGAATTTTCTGTTCGTGGTTTTATTATTGATATATATGTTGTTAATGAAGAACATCCAGTTAGAATAGAATTTTTCGGCAATACCATTGAATCTATTCGTTATTTTGATGAAAATACCCAAAGAAAAATTAATGATATAGATAGTATTAATATTAAACCTTTTCAAGAAATTAAAACGCAAGATAACAGTTCATTATATGACTATACTGATGATGGCATTGTTATTTATTTAAATAAAGCCCAAATTGATGTCGCTTATGAAAAACTATGCGATGAAATTGTTGAATATCAAGAAGAGAAAAATGAACATAGTAAGTATATGTTTGAACTAAAAGATATAAATCCAAGTTATGAATTATTCATTGATACAATTAATAATCCAACTGATAATACCGCTAAAGAAATATCTTCTTTTAATGAGAATTTTGAATATTTAAAAGATACTTATTTTAAATGGCAAAAAGAAGAAAAAGATATTTATTTTTATCTTTCAAATGAAAAAGAAATTAAAACAATTAAGAAGTTAATTCCAAGTGCCAATATAATAAAGGCAAAAATAACTAAAGGTTTTATTTTTAATAATATTGTTTGTGTATCAGAAAATGATATAGGTAGAACTGTTCAAAGTGAAGCTAAATATAAAAACAATTTACATATTGGTAAAAAAATAAAAAGTTATAATGATTTAGAAAAGGGAGACTATGTTGTTCATATTAATCATGGTATTGGTATTTATAATGGCTTAGTTACTTTAACTAAAGATGGTATGCAAAAAGATTATATTCAATTACTTTATGATGGTAACGATAAAATATATATTCCTGTTGAAAAAATCAATTCAATTTATAAATATAGTGATAAAGATGGATTAAAACCTAAATTAAATAAATTAAATTCAACCAGTTGGGCTAAGACTAAATCTTATATTAAAGCAAAAGCTAAAGATATATCAAAAGAATTATTAAAATTATATGCTGAAAGAGCTAAAGTAAAAGGTGATGCTTACAAAGATTATTCGGAAGAAGCGTTGTTTGCCAGTTCTTTTGCTTATGATGAAACAAAGGATCAAAGTAAAGCTATTGCCGAAATTGATGCTGATTTAAAAAAAGAAAGACCAATGGATAGACTTCTTTGTGGGGATGTTGGGTTTGGTAAAACAGAAGTTGCTATGCGAGCTATATTTAAAACTGTTATTAATAACAAACAAGTTATGTATTTATGTCCAACTACCATTCTTGCAAAACAACAATATGGCGTAATTAAAGAAAGATTTAAAGATATTCCAGTTGAAATTAGACTTTTAAATAGATTTACAACACCTAAAGAAACTAAATATATAATCGAAGAAACTGAAAAAGGCACAATAGATATTTTAGTAGGTACCCATCGTATTTTAAGTGATGATATTAAACCAAGTAAATTAGGTTTACTTATTGTTGATGAAGAGCAAAGATTTGGGGTAAAACATAAAGAAAAGATTAAAGAATTTAAAAATGATGTTAATGTTTTAACATTGTCAGCAACTCCTATTCCAAGAACTTTAAAAATGGCTTTATCAGGGCTCAGGGATTTATCAATTATTGATACACCACCAGTTAATAGATATCCAGTCCAAACTTATGTCATTGAAGAACAGGACTTATTAGTTAAAGATGCCATATATAAAGAGCTGGCGAGAAAAGGTCAAATATTTATTTTATATAATAGAATTGAAAAATTAGATGAATTAGTCCAAAAAATATCTACTTTAGTACCAGAAGCTCGAATTACTTTTGCTCATGGTAGAATGAGTAAACAAGAACTTGAAAATATCATGGATGACTTTGTTAATTATAAATATGATATCTTAATTTGTACAACAATTATTGAAAATGGTATTGATATTGCAAATGCTAATACTCTAATTGTGTATGATGCCGATAATTTTGGTTTATCCCAACTATATCAAATAAGAGGGCGAGTTGGTCGTAGTGATAAAGTTGCTTATGCCTATCTTTTATATAACAAAAAGAAAATGTTAAATGAAGTTGCCGTTAAAAGATTACAAGCAATTAAAGAATTCACTTCTCTTGGCAGTGGTTATAAAATTGCGATGCGTGATCTTGCTATTCGTGGGGCTGGGGATATTTTTGGTAGTGATCAAGCTGGTTTTATCGATTCAGTAGGAATTTCATTATATATGAAATTAATTGAAGATGAATTAAAACGCGCTAAAGGCGAATATGTCGAAGAAGATGAAGATGATAACAAGAATCTTATCGAAGTATCTACTCATATTAAAGATGATTATGTATCCGATGAAGATATTAAAATTGAAATTCATCAAAAGATAAACGAAATAGATTCACTAGAAAAACTAAAAGAAGTAAAAGAAGAATTAGAAGATCGTTTTGGCAAAATTGATCATGATATGGAAATATATATGTATGAAGAATGGTTTACTAATCTTTGTAAGATGCTTAATATTACAAAAGTAAATAAAACTGATCGATTTGTGGAAATTACTTTACCGCAAGATTTATCAAGCACTATTAAAGGTGATAAATTATTATTTGAAACAATGAGTATTTCTTCTAAATTTAATATTAAATATTTACACAATAATATAATCATTACTTTATTCTATAAAAATTTAGAAGAACATTATATATATTATTTAGTTAAATTACTACTTGCTATTAAAGATAACTAGTATTAATTTAACTTTTTCTTTTAAAATTTTGTATAATAATTGAAAAATACTTCACACTAAAAATTAGGAGTGTGTAGTTATGAGTAAAAGTGGAATTACTAGAAGAATTGATGAATTAGGTAGAATCGTAGTTCCCAAAGAAATAAGATATAATTTAGGTATAAGAGATGGTGAACCTTTAGAAATATATACAAGTGATAATTCAATTATTATCAAAAAGTATTCTCAAGTAGAAAATATTAAAGATTTAGGTCAAAATATATGTGATATTATTTTTGAGATTTGTAATGTCGGTATTTTAGTAAGCGATAGAGAAAAAATAGTATCTGCTAGTAACAATTTAAAAGATTTATTAAATTTTAAATTAGATGAAAAATATAAGTCTTTAATTGATAATAGAGAAAGTTATGTTGGTGAAAGAATAGAAACAGATTTTAATAACAATTGTTTCTTTGTGGCTTTACCTATAATAACCCAATCAGATTGTAGCGGTCTTATAATAATTTTAAGTAATAATAAAAAAGATGAATACTTAAAATATGCAAAAATTGCCCAAAGATTAATAATTCAAAAATTAGATGTTGCTTAAATATATATTTTATTAAATAAACAAAAAAACTCGTTTTCTTTTATTTTTATAAGATTTACGAGTTTTTTTAGTGCATACATAATTATCATTATTTATTTTTTTGACTACCAATCTATATAAATTGCTATTCTTTTAAAGTCGTCTTTCTCTAATGGCTTTTTCCTTATTGTATACATATGGATATTTTGGATAACCCTTTGTAACTTCATTAATTAATTTAGCCAATTTTTCTGCTTCCTCTAAATATTTTGGGTTACCATAACTTCCAAATATAAGTTCTTCAATCATTTCATAATTTAAATTTTCAAAATCGTCAGGAGTAATCGTATACTTATCACCCCAATCAACACCACGTACATCAGGAATTTTATAATAATTATTACCGTGAATATTATCAGTATTTATGCCTGAAGCAATAGCATAAGGCCATAATAAATAATCGGTAAAAGAACATTTTAATTTGCGATGATATTTATAATCAGAAGTATTATCATATAAATGATAAAATGTTTTATTATCTGGAGTAGTCATCCAAAAATTTCGATAATAATTTGGATCTACATTTACAAAAATTCTTCTATATACATTATATTCATCACAATTTTCATTAACAATATTTTTCATTTTAAACCAAATAATTGATTTCACCAAATATGCTGTAGTAGGACTTTCACAAATAATATTTATTACTTCATTTGCTTTAAAAAAGGTAAAATCAATAATTTCTTTTATTTTTTCAAATGCTAAAGAGTCAGGAATTGTTATTATAAAACGATTACACCATAATAAATTATCTCTAGACTTACTTAAATATTCTAAAATATCTGTTTCAGTTTTACCAAATGTTCTACCATTTCTAGTAGAAAATATTCTAGTCTCATTCAAATTGATTTGTCTAGTTCCTGGTTTAATCATTAGCAAATTAAAAATTTCTCGTTCTTTTATTGGAAAAGAACTAAATGTATCTCTTTCTATTCTAAACCATGCTGGTAAATCCATAATTAATCCTGAAACTGTACTATTTTTTACAAATAAATTAATAGCTTTACGGGGATTATTTAAAAGATTTTGATAGTATTCTTGTTTCTCTCGAAGAGTATGAATTTGCATTAAAAGATTTACTCCTTTTTCAAACATTTTATTTGTATAATTTAAATGGAAAATTGGATGATAATATTTTCCATACAATTCCCACAAATTTTCATCTTTGAAAGCCATATTATAAAATTTATAATTGAGAGTTTCTCCGGCATATTTATAATTCCAAAGTTGCTCCCCCTTTAAATAGGCTATGTTATATCCGTGCATTTCATCGGCACTATTTTGACGTGTTTTTTTATATAAATCCACTAAGTTTTCTTTTCCTGATAAATCACAATTCATAAAATAATCTAAAAAAGTATCAATATCTTCTTTACTTGCACTTTCAATATCATAACCATATTTTTTTATAAGAGAAACTATTTTGGAAGGAATACTTTCATCTTTAGTACAAGATGCGTAATAATTTTCGCTACTTTTTATGTAACCTTCACTTAAACATTTAATACATTTAAACTCTGGGTCAGCCTTTAACATTAATTCTTTATAGGCTGTTTCATTTAACTTTAAATGTCTTTCGATATTGTTTTTTTTCTTTTCCCACAAAGGAATAAGTACTTGTTCTAATGCTCGTTCAAAATCTTCTTTTGTTTTGTAATCTTCCGGCTTAATACCAAATACTTGGCTTTTTTTAGCCATTACTCGCTCTTCACTACGCCATATTCGGTCTTGTTTTTCTTTCTCTCTTATTATATGTCCTCTTATTTTGGCTTCTTCTCTTCTAATATTTTCTCTAATATTGTTTAATAAAGTATAATTTTTTACCATTTTAATATCAGGTAGTAAATCTTCTACTTTTTTATCTATAGCAATTACTTCTAAAGGATTTTTAAAATTTATTTTTATTTCATTAGATGGTATAAATTTATTCAGTATCTTTATCATAGGCATAACTAGATCACTAGTAAAAATAGGTAAGGTTACCTTACCATATTTAATTGTTGGTATGTGATTGATTAAAACAAGTTTTGTTCTTTTATCATATATAAATTCTAAATATCCTTGATAATTAATCTTTTTTACAATTAAATTATCTTTATTTACTACATCACTTGCCATATCAAAAAGTCTAAATCGAACAGTATCTTTAATGTTTTCCTCATCACTTTTGTAAGTTAATTTAAAATTATAATCTTTATTGGATAAAGATTGTATTTCTTTTAAATATAAATCAATACTTGCATAAAAAGGATTATTAAAATACATAACTACCTCCATTAATTTGTTAATTATAATAGCATTTTTAATATTATATTGCAACTTTTAAATTCACATATATTGCAACTTTTAAATTCACAAAGAACAATTTTTTGAATTTACAAAGAACAATTTCTTATTGAATAAAACTTATTCTTATGCTAAACTAAATTTAATTGATGTGGAATTTGTATGATAATTATGGAATTATTAAAGAGAGTTAATGTTTGGTGCAAATTAACATAAGGAAATAATTAGGTATGAACAAATGAGTCAAATCACAGAGGTGTGTTAAAACCATTAAGTGTATGATTAATTCATAAATAAAGGTGGTACCGCGGAATATTTTTTCGTCCTTTACTCCTTTGTTTATGAATTTTTTATTGAAAGAGATGATGAAATGAAAGCAATTATATTTGATGTTGACAATACTTTGATAACTTGGAATTCTAATTATATTCTTAGTGTAAATAAAGCTCTTGATATGTTAAATATTAAATATGATAAATCACTACCACTTAAAATATATAATGCAGTTGATGCTAATGAAAGAGAAAAAAACATATTAGACAAAGAAGATTTAATCGAATATATTAATAATTATTGTCAATCATCATTACCTTTAAAATTTGTTGATAATTATATTATAACTTATGGAGAATGTATTATAAATGATGATAAACTTTTAAAAAAGACACTTAAGTATTTAAGCAATAAATATGATTTATTTGTAATATCTAATTGGTTTACTGAAAGCCAACGAATGCGCTTACAAAAAATGGGTATTTTAAAATATTTTAAAAAAATATATGGCGGTGATATAAATTATTTAAAGCCGGATCCTAGAACGTTTGATGTTATTTTAAAAGATTATCCCAAAGAAGATTGTGTTTATGTTGGTGATAAATTAAAAACTGATATTGAATTTGCAGAATCATTAGGGATAAAACCTATATGGAAAACTAATGAAAATTCAGAAAAATATGAAACTATTAAAAAAATAAGTGATTTAATGAATATATTTTAAGGAGATAAGTATGGAAAGATGTTTTGAAAAAATAAGTTTTGAACAATTTAAAAAAGATGTTAAAGATGATAAAAAATTATATGAAGAATATAAATTACCAGTAAGGAAAACTAAGCATAGTGCTGGTTATGATTTTCTGGCTATTGAAGAATTTGAAATTGCCCCTGGTGAAATAAAAAAAATACCGACTGGCTATAAAGCAAAATTCCCGGGTGATGAAATGCTTGTCATTGTAGTTCGTAGTAGTATGGGCTTTAAATATAATGTTAGAGCCACTAATCAAGTAGGAATTATCGATAGTGATTTTTACAATAATAAAGATAATGAAGGACATTTTTATGTATCTCTTCAAAATGAAGGTGAAAAAGTATTTAAAGTAAAAAAAGGGGAAGCCTATGCCCAAGGCATATTTTTAAAATATTTAACTTGTGGTGATGAGGTTGATACTGAACGTCAAGGTGGACTTGGCAGTACGAATAGAAAAGAGGATTGTTAAATGAAAGAAAAATATTATATAACTACCCCAATATATTATCCAAGTGCGGAATTTCATATTGGGCATTGTTATACCACAATTATTGCTGATGCTATATCAAGATATAAAAGATTATCCGGTTTTGATGTATTTTTTCAAACTGGTACTGATGAGCACGGTTTAAAAATTGAAAATAAAGCTAAAGAAGCAGGGGTTACGCCAAAAGAATATGTTGATAAAATAATTGAAAATGCTAAAGATTTATGGAATAGACTTAATATTTCATATGATTTCTTTATTAGAACAACTGATGATTTTCATGTTAAAAAAGTACAAGAAATATTTAAAAAATTATATGATCAAGGTGATATCTATAAAGGTGAATATAAAGGACTTTATTGTGTTCCATGTGAATCATTTTGGACAGAAACGCAATTAGTTGATGGCAAATGTCCAGATTGTGGTAGAGATGTTAGTGTTGTTACGGAAGAAGCTTATTTCTTTAAATTAAGTAAATATCAAAAGAAATTAGAAGAATATTATGAATCTCACCCTGATTTTATCCAACCTGTATCAAGAAAAAATGAAATGTTAAATAATTTTATTAGACCCGGATTAGAAGATTTATGTGTATCAAGAACGTCTTTTAAATGGGGTATTCCAGTTACTTTTGATGAAAAACATGTTATTTATGTTTGGATTGATGCCCTAACAAATTATATAACTAGTTTAGGTTATCCTGATATTACCCCAGAATTTAAAAAATATTGGCCAGCTGACTTACATCTAGTTGGTAAAGAAATAGTTAGATTTCATACAATTATTTGGCCAGCTATTTTAATGGCATTAGATCTTCCGTTACCTAAACAAGTCTTTGGTCATGGATGGCTTATAATTGATGGTGGTAAAATTAGTAAAAGTTTAGGTAATTATAAAGATCCAAGAGAATACATTGATGCTTATGGTGTTGATGCTGTTCGTTATTTTGCTCTTCGGGAAGTTCCTTTTGGTAGTGATGGTACTTTCTCTGAAAAAGCACTTATTACAAGAACTAATTCAGATTTATGTAACATTTTAGGAAACTTGGTGAGTAGAACTATTCAAATGGGTATAAAATATTTTGAAGGTAATGTGACAAATCCAAATGTATTAGAAGATATTGATCAAGATTTATTAGATTCAACTTCTAATTTACAAGCTTTAGTTTCTGAAAAAATGAATGAACTTAAAATAAATGAAGCTTTAGAATGTATTTTTGATGTTCTTCGTAAATGTAATAAATATATTGATGATACTGCTCCATGGACACTTGCCAAAGAAGATGCCAATAAGAATAGATTAGAAACAATTATTTATAATTTACTGGAATCAATTAGAGTATGTGCTTTATTCTTACAACCATTTATTCCGGAAACTGCTGATAAAATATTAACTAGTTTAAAAGTTAATAATCGTGACTTTGATAATGTATACACTCCAGTTTCTAAATATGAATTAGGATTAGAAAAACCAGCTAATTTATTTGAAAGGATTAAAGAAGATTAATGTTTACTGATAGTCATTGTCATTTATATAGTGAATATTATGATGATATTGCTAAAGTAATAAATGAAGCATCGCTTAATAAAGTTACTCGTTTTATTAATAATGGTTGTGATGCTAAATCAAATATTGAAGTTATTAATCTTATAGATAAATACCCAAATATGTATGGTGCTATTGGTATTCATTCAGAAAGTGTAGATACATATCAAGATGAAGATATAAAATATATTGAAGATAATATATCTAATAAAAAAATAATTGCTATTGGTGAAATAGGTTTAGATTATTATTACACAAAAGAGAATAAAGAAAAACAAATTAAGTTATTAGAAATACAATTAAAACTAGCGGAAAAATATAATATGCCAGTTATAATTCATAGTAGAGATGCCACTTTAGATACTTTAACTACTTTAAAAAAATATCATATTAAAGGAATAATTCATTCTTTCAGTGGTTCGCTTGAAACAGCAAGAGAATATATCAAAATGGGCTATTTAATTGGTATTAATGGGGTAATAACTTTTAAAAATGCTAATATTAAAGATGTTATTAAAGAACTTCCTTTATCATCTTTAGTCTTAGAAACCGATAGTCCTTATCTTACACCAGAACCATATCGTGGTAAACAAAATAGTCCGGCGCATATTTTAGATATTGCCAAATTTGTCGCTGATTTAAAAAATATATCTTTAGAAGATTTAGCAAAGATTATTAATCAAAATTTAGATAATATGTTTAATAGAATAAGTAAGAATTAATTTGTTCTTGCTTATTTTTTATAACCCATTTATAATAGATAACTATATCAGAAAGAAGTGTATTTATGGAAGATTTATATGAAGCTTTAAATAATAAAGTAAAATATAATGTAGCAAATGCAAATAATTTAAAAGAAGAAAAAAGAAATGCGTTAATTGATTCTCAATATCATGAAGTCGAGATAAGTGATAAATATAGATATAATGTTGGGCAAATGAAAGCCTATTACTATTATAAACATTTTATAGCAAAAATTTTACCTATGCTTATAAAAGAACATATTAAAAAAAATTATGCTTTAACTATGGAAGAAGCAAAACAAAAAAAATTTGTTTATGAGTTAAAAGTCTTAAATGAATCAAATGGTGATAAACTATTTCAAAAAAATGGTAATGAGTTGTTTATTTGGCTTGATGATTATGCAATTTATAAAGAGTTTATAGAATACTTAAATGCTTTTGGTTTACGTAATGGTATAGATATATCAAATGAATACGCAAATGGACATTTATATTATTTTAATAATTTAACAATTGGTGATATTTTAAATGCTTATTATGGTGAAAGACAAAGATTAGAATTTACTGATGAATTAATCGCATCTATTCAAGAAGAAGAAAATATTAATGTAAATGGTGAAGAATTAATAAGAAATAGTATGAAAAAAGATAATACTTTTTATAAGGTCTTAGATTATTGGAATGCGTCTTATAGATATGATTATGATGTTAGTTCAACAAAAGCATATTATTATTATAAATATTTCATAGCTGAAGTTTTACCTATGCTTATAAAAGAGTGTACTAATAATTATAGTTTAAATATTAAAGATATAAAGCAAAAACCATTTGATTATAAATTACAAGTCAGTAGATTTACTGGATCTACAGTGAAATTTTTTAAAAATTTAAATGTATTTTATATTTCTTTTGGTGATCATGCATTTTATTACGTATTCATGGAATACTTAGATGCTTTTTGCTTACGTAATGGTATAGGTAATGGTATTGATACATCAGATGCATATATGCAAAGTCATGTATATAATTTTGCTAATATGACAGTTGGTGATATCTTAAATGCCTATTATGGTGAATTACAAAGATTAGAATATACTGATGAATTAATCGATGACATTCAAAAAGAAGAAAATACCAATATTAATTATAAAGAATTAATAAGACCTATTAAATCTAGATAATAATATTATTATATAATTTTATAATAAATAACTATATCAGAAAGAAGTGTATTTATGGAAAACTTATATGAAACTTTAAATAGTAAAGTAAAAGCTAATGTTAATGAAGTTAATAAATTAAAAGAAGAGAAAAGAAAAAAATTAATTAATTCTCAATATTGTGAAGCAAAATCTGAAAATAAATATAATGTTAATACAACGAAGGCATACTATTATTATCGATTTTTTATAACAAAAATTTTACCTATGCTTATAAAAGAACATATTGAAACTAACAATGCATTAAATTTAGTAAAAGCGATACAAAAAGCATTTGATTATGAATTACAAGTATCAAATTATTCTAATGGTATAATTCATTTTGAAAAAACACGAAATATGTTAACTGTTTCGTTTAATGATTATGAAATTTATAAGGAATTCATAAATTATTTAGATGCTTTTTTCTCACGATGTGGTGTCGATACAAGTAATGAATATTTAAGTGGGAAAAAATATTATTTTGATAATTTAACAATAGGTGATATTTTAAATGCCTACTATGGTGAATTACAAAGATTTCAATATTCTGATGAGTTAATAGATTCAATTCAAGAAGAAGAAAATACTAATGTAAATGGTGAGAAATTGACAAAAAATTTAATCTCTTATGAACAATTTTACTGATGAACTTATTTAAAAGACATATTGTTATTTTCACTTACATCTACAGGCATTTG